>NZ_JBMNDR010000052.1:0-67315 GCF_052543235.1 Streptomyces sp. SAS_272
CCCTCCCCCCCCCCCCCCCGCCCCGCCCGATACCCCCGCGTTCGAGGAAGGAACCGCCGTGGTCAGCCAAGTACTCTCGACGGTACTCACGGTGCTGGCGGGCACCGCCGCCGCCCTGGCCGTCTACTGGGTGCTCAACAAACTCGCCGAAGTCCTCCCGGGCCGCTGGGAAGACCGGATCAAGCCCTATCTCTACATCGCGCCGGCCGTCGCGGCGATCGGCGTCTACCTCGTCTACCCCACGGTCGTCACCGTCGTCGACAGTCTCAAGAACAGCGACGGCACCCGCTTCGTCGGACTGGACAACTTCAGCAGCCTCCTCGGCACACCGGCCTTCCGGCAGACCCTCCTCAACTCGCTGCTGTGGATAGCCCTCGTCCCCGCCGCCTGCATCGTGGTCGGCCTCCTCGTCGCCCTGCTCGCCGACCGCCTGTCCTCCTCCGCGGAGAACGCCGCCAAGACCGTCGTCTTCCTGCCCATGGCCATCAGCGCCGTCGGCTCCGCGACGGTGTGGCGGTTCATGTACGCCGCCCAGCCCGCGGGCACGGAGCAGACCGGCCTGCTGAACGGGGTCGTCACCGCCTTCGGCCATGACCCCGTCCCATGGCTCCAGCAGAGCACCGCGCACACCAACAGCATGCTGCTCATGATCATGCTGCTGTGGGGGCAGGCGGGCTTCTCCATGGTCCTGCTGTCCGCTGCCATCAAGGGCGTCCCGATGGAGACCCTGGAGGCGGCCCGCCTGGACGGCGCGGGCGAGGGCCGGATCTTCTGGCGGATCATCATCCCGCAGATCAGAGGAACGATCATCACCGTCTTCGTCACGGTCCTGATCACCGTGATGAAGGTCTTCGACGTGGTGTACGTGATGACCAACGGGTCGTTCAACACCAACGTCGTGGGCCTGGAGTTCTTCAACCAGCTCTACACGAACTACAACTACGGCTACGCGTCGGCGATCGTCGTCATGCTGCTCATCGCCATCGTGCCGATCATGATCTACCAGATTCGCCAGTTCAGGGCGGAGGAGTCGGCATGAGCACCCAGACAACGCAGACAACGCAGAAGGTCTCCGCCCCGGCGCGGCCGGGCAGCGCCCGGACGCCCCGCGGCAGGAGCGCAGGGCGCAGACTGCCCACCAAGCTGAGCATGCTTCTGGTGTGCGCCCTGTGGACAGTGCCCACCCTCGGGGTGGTCGTCACGTCCTTCCGCAGTGTCGACGACGCCAACTCCAGCGGCTGGTGGACCCTGCTGGCCCATCCCGGCGGCTTCACCCACCTGACCACCGGCAACTACTCCAAGGCCATCGAACAGGCCGACCTGGGCGCGGCCTTCCTCAACAGCATGGCCATCACCCTCCCGGCGGTGTTCCTGCCGCTGCTCATCGCCGCCTTCGCCGCCTACGCCTTCACCTTCATGACGTTCAAGGGACGCGACACCCTCTTCATCGTCATCGTGAGCCTGCTCGTCGTACCGAACTACGTCGCGTTCGTCCCGATCATCAAGCTGTACGCCTCCGTGCAGCTCAACGGCACCTTCCCGGCCGCCTGGCTCGCCCACATCGGGTTCGGCATGTCGCTCGCGGTGTACCTGCTGCGCAACTACATGTCGACGCTGCCCAGGGACGTCATCGAGTCCGCCAAGATCGACGGCGCGAGCCACTTCCAGACCTTCTACCGGCTGATCCTGCCGATGTCGGCCCCCGCGCTGGCATCCTTCGCGATCTTCCAGTTCCTCTGGGTGTGGAACGACCTCCTGGTCGCCCTGGTCTTCGTGGGCCCCGGCGACAAGCAGCCGGTCACCATCGCCGTCAGCAACCTGCTCAACCAGCAGGGCACCGGCTGGGAACTCGTCACGGCCGCCGGCCTGTTCTCCGTCCTCGTCCCGCTCGCCGTCTTCCTGCTCCTGCAGCGGTACTTCGTCCGCGGCCTGACCAGCGGCGCCGTCAAGGGCTGACCCGGGCATCGAGGCCCCCACCCGCGGAACCACCCCCATGGGCACAACGAACAGTCAGGAACCCGGCACACCGTGAGCACAACACCCGACACCTGGTGGCGTTCCGCCGTGATCTACCAGGTCTACATACGCAGCTTCGCCGACGGGAACGGCGACGGCACCGGGGACCTCGCCGGCCTCCGCTCCCGCCTGCCCTACCTGGCCGACCTCGGCATCGACGCGATCTGGATCAACCCCTGGTACCCCTCCCCGCTGGCCGACGGCGGCTACGACGTCGCCGACTACCGCGACATCCACCCCGCCTACGGCACCCTCGACCAGGCCCGGCAAGCCATCGCCGAGGCCCACGCACTCGGCCTGCGCGTCATCCTGGACATCGTCCCCAACCACACCTCCGACCAGCACATCTGGTTCAAGGAGGCGCTCGCCGCCGGCCCCGGCTCCCCCGAGCGGGACAGGTACGTCTTCCGCGACGGCAAGGGCGAAGGCGGATCCGAACCCCCCAACGACTGGCACGCGGCCTTCGGCGGCCCCACCTGGACCCGCACCGACGACGGCCAGTGGTACCTGCACCTGTTCGCCCCCGAACAGCCCGACCTGAACTGGGACAACCCCGAGGTCCGCGCCGAGTTCGAGGCAATCCTGCGCTTCTGGTTCGACCTTGGCGTCGACGGCTTCCGCATCGACGTCGCCCACGGCATGGCCAAGGACCCCGCACTCCCCGACCTCGGCCTGCCCGAGTTCTCCGTCATCGCCCACGAAGACCGGCCGAACCACCCGCACTGGGACCGCGACGGCGTCCACGACATCTTCCGCGACTGGCGCGCCATCGCCGACAGCTACCCCGACCCCCGCGTCTTCGTCGCCGAGGCCCACGTCCGCCCCGGACGCCTGGCCGGCTACCTCCGCCCGGACGAACTCCACACGGCCTTCAACTTCGACTTCCTCAAATGCCCCCTGCAGGCAGACGAGTTGCGCACCGTCATCGACCGCAGCATCACCGACCTCACCGGCGTCGGCGCCCCCGCCACCTGGGTCCTGTCCAACCATGACGAAACCCGCCACGTCACCCGCTACGGCCGCGCCCACACCGGTGCGACCACCCCGCTGCGCGACCGCCCCCAGCCTTCCGACCTCGCCCTGGGCACCCGCCGCGCCCGCGCCGCGGCCCTGCTGATGCTGGCCCTGCCCGGCGGCGCCTACATCTACCAGGGCGAGGAACTCGGCCTCCCCGAAGTCGAGGATCTCCCCGACGACGTCCTCCAGGACCCCACCTGGGAACGCTCCGGCCACACAGCCCGCGGCCGCGACGGCTGCCGCGTCCCCCTGCCCTGGAACGGCGACACCCCGCCCTTCGGCTTCGGCCCGCCCGCCTCCACCCCCTGGCTCCCCCAGCCCGAGAACTGGAAGTCATACACCGCCGAAGCCAACCAGGCCGACCCCGCCTCCATGCTCCACCTCTACCGCGACGCCCTGCGCCTGCGCCGCACCACCCCGGCCCTGGGCGGCGAGGACTTCCGCTGGCTCGACAGCCCCGACGGCACACTCCTCTTCGAACGCGGCCACGGACTGCTGTGCGCCGTCAACCTCTCCGACCGGCCCATGGCTCTCCCCGAATCCCACGAACTCCTTCTCGCTTCCGGTCCCCTGGACCACGACGGACTGCTGCCCCCGGACACCACGCTCTGGCTGCGCACCGCCTGAATCCACCAGGGCCTGTCCGGTGTCCTCCCCGCCGACGGACAGGCCCTGGTCCGTTGACCGAGTCGGTTCTCCGTGCCGACTCCACGCCTTTCGCCGACAGCGCCGCAGGCACTCGGTTCAGGACAGAGGTGAACTTGCCTGCGGAGCGGGCCTGTTCCAGGGCGGTGGCGCCGGGGAAGACGCCGGGCTCGCGGACCGGGCCTCCCGCCGGTGGGCCGGCTCCAGGTGTGACTGGCCGAGCAGAGCGCACTTCAGCGGGACGGGCACACCGGTGAGACCGACTCGTCGGGGAGATAGGCGGCGCGTTCCTGTGGGGTGAGGTCGCGGTGCACGACTCGGCAGATCCGCTGGATGGCCTCGGAGGGTTCGGCGACGGCGACGGCGTCCCACAGGCGCACCGTCTTGTCGTCGTCGGCGGTGGCGAGGGTATGGCTGTCGGGACTGAAAGCCACCCAGTTCACCGTCGCGGCATGCCCGCTGAGCGGCGTACGGGTCCTCCCGGTGTGCGCGTCCCACACGCGGGCGGTGAAGTCGACGCTCGCGGTGGCGACGAGGTGGCCGTCGGGACTGAAGGCGACTCCGTAGACCTCGGCGGTGTGTCCTTTGAGGACGGCGCGCGGTGTGCCCTTGTCCGCGTCCCACAGCCACGCCGTCTTGTCGTCGCTCGCGGTGGCGACCGTATCGCCGTCCGGACTGAAGGCCACCGAGTTCACCTCGTCGATGTGCCCCTTGAGGACCGAGCGCGGCTTGCCGGTCTTCGCGTCCCACAGGCGGGCGGTCTTGTCCGCGCTGGCGGTGGCGATGGTGCGGCCGTCGGGGCTGAACGCCACCCCGTACACGGTGTCGGTGTGTCCGTCGAGGGACATGCGGGGAGTGCCGGTCTTCGCGTCCCACAGGCGGGCGGTCTTGTCGTTGCCGGTGGTGACGACGGTCCGGCCGTCGGGGCTGAAGGCCACCGCGGCCACCTCGTCGGTGTGTCCCTTGAGGACGGCACGGGACCTGCCGGTGGCGGCGTCCCACAGACGGGCGGTCTTGTCGGCTCCGGCAGTCGCCAGAGTACGGCCGTCGGGGCTGAAAGCCACCGCGTTCACCCTGCTGGTGTGTCCCTTGAGGACGGCGCCGGGCCTGCCCGTGGCGGCATCCCACAGACGGGCGGTCTTGTCGGCGCTCGTGCTGGCGATGGTGCGGCCGTCACGGCTGTAGGCCACCGCGGTCACCGCATCCGTGTGCCCGGCGAGAATCTTCCGCGACCGGGGGACGTGCGTGTCCCACAGGCGTACGACCTTGTCACGTCCGGAGGTGGCGAGGATGCGGCCGTTGGGGCTGTACGCCACCGCGAAGACGAGGTCGGTGGCGCCGTTGAGGGAGTCCCGGGGCGTCCCGGTGGCCACGTCCCACAGTCGCACCGGGCGTTCCAGGCCGACCGTGGCCAGAGTGCGGTCGTCGGGGCTGAAAGCCACCCCGACCACCTGTTCGACATATCCGCTGAGAGCGATGCGGGGTCTTGCGCTGGGCATGTCCCACAACTGGGTGACGAAGTCCCACCCGACGGTGGCCAGTGTGCGGCCGCTGCGGCTGAAGGCCAGCGCGACGACGGCATCGGTGTGCTTCTTGAGGACCTGTCCGGGTTTGCCGGTGCTCGCGTTCCACAGCCGTGCCGTCTTGTCGTCGCTCGCCGTGGCGATGGTGCGTCCGTCGGGGCTGTAGACCACGGCGTTCACAGGTTCGGTGTGCTCTCTGAGGACGCGGCGCTGTCTGCCGGTGCCCGCGTTCCACAGCCGTGCCGTCTTGTCGTCGCTCGCCGTGGCGATCGTACGCCCGTCGGGGCTGAAGGCAACCGCGTTCACCTGGGCGGTATGCCCTCGCAGGACGCGGCGAGATGTGCCGGTGCGGGTGTCCCACAGCCGAACCGTTCTGTCGGCGCTCGCGCCGGCGACGGTGCGGCCGTCGGGGCTGAACGCCACGGACCACACCACGTCGGCGGGCCCCCGGAGAACCGGGCCGGGCTTGCCCGTGGCCACGTCCCACAGCCGTACGGTCTTGTCGGCACTGGCGCTGGCAAGGGTGCGGCCGTCCGGGCTGAACGCGACCCGGTACACGTCACCCGCGTGCCCCGACAGCCGCCGGTGCATCGGCAGGAGCGCAGCCGTGGCCCGTAGGTCCTCCACGGCCTCGGCCGTATGGCTGCTGCGATAGGCCTGCACAGCCAGCAACGACGCGAGGTCCGCGTTCGTCCCGCTGACCTCGTTCGACTGCGCCGCCAACTGCCGTGACACCGCCGCCCGCCGCGCCTCGTTGACCGACCGCCACTGCCACACCGCACCCCCCGCTGCCACCAACGCCAGCACCAGCAACCCCCCGAGCACCGCGCTCAGGCGTCTGCCGCGACGGATCGCGGCCCGCTGCCGTTGCCGGCTGACGTTCAGGAACTCCGAGACGTCGGAGGGGAGATGGCGTCGGCGGGACCATTCCAGCCCCTCCCCGAGGGCCGTTCCGCCGAGGAGATCGCCGGGGTCCTTGCCCCCGGCCGCCCAGCGGGACTGCCGTTCGTGGGTGTGGCTGAGCCATTCCTGGAAGCGGTGGTCCTGATTGACCCACTCCCGCAGGGCGCCCCAGTCGCGGATGAGCGCCTCGTGGATCAGTTCGGCCACCGGCTCGCCGGGAGAGTCGTCAGGGTCGCGCGGACCGTGCAGGGTCTGGGTGGTGATGATGCGGTGACGGGCGAGGGAGGCGATGACCGCGTCGACGGCGGCCGACTCGCCGTCGGTGGGGTCGGCGGCCAGGGCGCGCAGCTCGTCGAGCGGAACCTGGGTGCGGACGGCCGTGATGTTGTGGCTGGGGTCGGCGGGATGGACGAGGGACGTCAGGGCGCGCCGTGCGATGACCTGTTGCTCGCGGGACAGCTCGCCCAGCGCGCTCTCGCACCACGTGGTCACACTGCCGCTGACGGCGCCGATGCGCTGGTAGGCCGCGTGGGTGAGATAGCCGTCCTTGCGCCGCTCCCACAGCTGACTGAGCGTCATCTCCAGCAGCGGGAGCACGGTGACCGGGGCCTCGCGGGTGAGGGCGGCGCCGGGGGTGATCTCCAGGACGTCCATGATGATCTGTTCGGGCAGTCCGGGCTGGAAGTGCAGCCCCACGTCGTGGGCGGGCAGCGCGATGATGTCGTGCAGGTCCTGCCTGCTCAGCGTGCCGGGCACGTTGAGCAGGCCCGGCATGGCCGCCTCGAGCAACTTGGGTGCGAGCGCGGCGAGCTGGGGATAGAAGTCGTCCCGCATGATCAGGATGACGGTGATCTTGGTGTAGGCGTCGGCGGCGGAGATGACCTCGTCGATGACGGCCAGGAACTCCCGCAGCCTGCCGTCGGACGTCTGGACGAGGAGTTCTTCGAACTGGTCGATGACCAGCAGGACGCGTTGGTACGAGGGTTCTGCGGCGAGTCGGCGGTTGACCGCCGCGGTGATGCCCTCGTCGGCCGCGCCGGGCAGTCCGGCGCGTTCGATCTCGGTGAGCATGTCCCGGCGGGGGCGGGCGAGGACGGGCAGCCAGCGGTCGCTGCCGGGCAGCAGGCCCTCGGACAGGGCGCGCAGTACGCCCGCTTGGATGAGGGACGACTTGCCCGATCCCGACGGCCCCAGCAGCAGGGTGAGCCGGCGCTGCCGGGCGAGGTTGGTCAGGACTTGTCGTACGGCGTCCTGGCGGCCCTCGAACCATCGGGCGTGTTCCGCGGTGAACGGTTCCAGGCCCCGGTACGGGCACACCTGCTGTTCCGTCAGTTCGGGGAGGACCTCGCGGAGCACCTGTGTCGGGGTGACGTAGGCGATCTCCTGGCCGCGTTCGAAGGCGTCGGGCGCGGTGATCTCGGTCAGCATGCCGAGGACCAGACCGGTGACGTCGTCGAGGACGGGTCCGCCGCTGAAGCCGGTGGTGAGGTCATTGGCGTCGGTGAGCTGAAGGTGGGTGCAGCGGCCGTCCGCGCCGGGCAGGATGTCGCCGCCGGTGCCGTAGCCGTAATGACCCTCGGGCGGGGCCTGGGCGGGGAATCCGAAGGAGCGCACACGGTGGCCCCGGCAGCCCTCCGCGGAGCCCAGCGGCAGCGGCCGGGCCCCTGGCGGCGTGGCGTGCAGGCGGACGAAGGCCACGTCCTCGGCGTCAGCGGCCCGCCACAGGTCGGCCGGAACGTATCCGGTCGTCGGCCGGCCGTCGAGATGGGGGAAGACCAGCCGGATCTCGGTGCCGGGGCCGCCGCCGGCCGCCTCGACGACGTGCGCACAGGTGACCAGGGTCCGCTCGGCGACCAGGAACCCCGTGCCGGCGACCGTGCCGTCCGACCGGTGGATGCGGGCGACGGCGGGCAGCAGGTTCGCGGCGAAGCCGTCGCCGGCCTCCTGCCTCGCGCCGCTCACCTGACGCCGTCGCTCTGCCAGGACACCGTCACCCGCAGATGGCAGCCGGCCTCGCTCTTCGTGATCACGGCTCCGGCCTCGAACGCGAGGTCCACCCCGAACTCGACGGTGATCTGGTCGGGGCGGGCCTTGCGCAGGGCGTCGAGGGTGGTGCGCATGGCCTCGGCGACCGGCTCCAGGGCCCCTGCGAGGGTGCCGGGCAGCTCGCGCACCGTGTCGCCGACCCGTCCGGCCTTCACCGGCCCGGCCAGCAGACCGGCCTGCTGCTCGACGAGGATGCAGCCTCCGCCGTCCAGCGGAATCCGCGCCAGCGGTGTCGTCATGTCCCGTCCGCCTTCCGAACTGCCTCACCATGGACGGAACCAGCCTCCTCGTCCCTGGCATATGCCGCACGCGGTGGGAGGCCGTACGCGTGAGAACCGGGCGGCGCCCAAGCCGGCCCGCGCGCCTCCGGGTCGGTGGCGGCGGCGTACACCCCGCACGCCGGGGCCGGTACGCGGGCCGTGGGGAGAGGAGAGGCCGACTGACGCGTCCCCACCTCCGCCGGGCAGGAGCCCGAGGGCCGCCTGACGAGAGCTGGGGCAACACACGGTCGGCGGGCCTGCTGTGGCGCGGGCTTCGCTCCTGACCGACTCTGGCCTACAAGGTGCGACTGACGAGGGGGCGACAGAAGGAGACCCTTCATGGCCATCCACACGAGCGACCTCGCGGTCCCCCACACGTCGACCGTCCCCGCGAACGAGGGCCAGAAGGTGGAGCTGTTCGTACGAGAACACGACGGCCACTCCGGCCCGGCTGCGGACCGCAAGGCAGTCCTCATGCTGCACGGCAGGAGTGTGCCGGCGCTGGCAGGCTACGACCTCCAGCACACCTCGTACGGGTGGGCCAAGGCCCTCGCACAGGCCGGCTATGACGTCTTCATGATGGACCTGCAGGGCTCCGGCCGGTCGCCGCGCCCCCGGATGGAGGATCCCTGCAATGTCAATCCCAGCCAACAGGCTGCCGTCACTCCCCCGCTGTCGGGCCCACGAACGGCGAGCTATCCGTTCGTACTGACCAATTCCCAGACCGACCAGGACGAGCTCAGCACCGTTGTCGAGTACATCTGCGACCAGCGCGGCGTTTCGAAGATCGCCTTCATCGGCTGGTCGGCGGCCGCATTCGCCATGGGACCGTACGCGATCAAGAATCCGGGGAGGGTGGACAGTCTCTTCCTCCTCGGCCCGATCTTCCCTCCACTGGGCCCCTCTACCCCGCCGACCCTGCCAGCACCCGGCTTCCCCACCCACGTGCTCACCCGCGCGAGCATCGAACAAGCCTTGGCCATGAAGTGCGCGAACCAGCACGAGCCCGGAATGGTCGACGTTGTGTGGAGCGCCCTCATGGACAACGATCCGATCGGCCGTGAATGGGGAAAGCTCCTTTCCTCCGGACGGCCGGCGGGCGTCAGCCGATTTCGGAACTTCGTGACATGGGGCTGGAACAACGCCACCGCAGGGCAAGGAGCCGTCCTCGGCGGAAGCGTTCCCGTGCTGATCGTGCACGGTGAGCACGACCAGACTGCCAACACCACACCGCCCAGCTCCAACCCCGCACTCGACTTCCATGTCCCCGCACTGTATGACGCCATCACAGGGCCTCACAGACTTCTCGTGACGGTGAAGTGCGCAGGTCACTCGATGCCCTGGGAAAGTCAGCACAAGAACCTGCACAACCTGTCGAAGCACTGGCTCAAGCACACCGATGTCGACGGCAAGACCCAGGGCAAGTTCCAGATGGACGAGAACGGCGACATCAGCCCGGCCCCCTGAACCCATGCCCGGCGCCGTGAACCCATGGGCTCGCAGGGAACGTGGTCTTCCTGGGCCCGGCCGGTGTTCGATCAGGCTGGAACAAACAAGAACTCGGGTCCGTATGTCTGCCCGCTCCCGTCCGGCAGCTCGTGGTGCATCAGCGAACGGGCAGGACCCGCCAGGCTCCGCATTCTCGCTTCGGCCTCGTCAAGAGCGTCGCTCACCGCTTGCGGATCGTCCGTCTGCCACGCCTTCGCCAGCCGTCGCAGCAGTTCGCTGTAGCGCTGGTTGAATTTCGTCAGGAGATCCTGAACCTCGGCGTTGGGAAGGTACGTCGGCTCCTGTGCCCAGCCTCCCTTGGGTACGACCCCCATCCGATGGGCCTCAGGCATCGCGATGGGATCGCCTTGGTAGTCCCATCCTTCGGGAGCCGTAGGCACCTCGACCAGCTTCTTGCCGCGCAGGATCTGGCGGAACTCGTAGTAGTGCGCAAGTTCGCCCTCTCTGCCGAAGTAGCGGTTCTTCGGTGAGCTGTGACTTCCCTCGCCCTGTTCCATGATGACCTGGATCGCGTCGTCCACGGCCTTCGGTGTCGAGAGAGGGACGAGGCTGTTTCCCAGGCCGTGCGCGCTCTCCATCTCCCTCTCGACCTGTCTGTGGCCTTTGATCAGGTCGGGGTTCTGCTTGAACGCCTGCCGGACAGCTCTGTAGAAGGCCCCGATGGACGTGCTGGGTTCCTCGAATTCCGCGACGGGGTCTTCCGGCCGTTCGATCTTGCAGTACATGTCGAGGGAGGTGTGGGTCAGACCACTGAGGAACACGGAAAGCTGTGGCCGCACTCCCCCGGGCAAGGGGCCGGGATACTTCGGAACCAGATCGGGGTGCGCGATGCGCGGGGACCCGCCGATGGTGGTGAGCATGTTGCACGCCAGCCCCAGGTGCGACATCTCGTCCATGACGATCGCCAGGATGGCGTCGTGGACCGCTTTGTCCCTCTCCGGGTCCTTGATCGACCACAGACCGCACAGGTACGGAGGGATGGTGGCGAGCTCCAGCATGATCGCCAGTTGCAAGGCGTCCTGCAACCACGTTCCGTTTCGCTGCGGCTCGGGTTGGCCCATCAAGGCGACGATCGCCTTGCTTTCATAGGCGAGAGCTTGGGTCAAGGGACACTCCTTCCCCTCCGGGTCTCCACAGAAGACGGCCGACCTCAGTGCAGTTGCTCGACACCTGTTGCGTCACGGACGAAGACGGAGCGGGTGTCCGTGGCGCGGTAGCGCTCCTTGACGGTGAACGCGGCCGGCGTACCTGTCACCGGGGCGTCCGGCTGTTCCACATAGAGGACATAGGTCTTCGCCGTGTCGGTCTCGCTGTCGAGCTGCAACCAGCCTCTGGAGCCCGCAAGCGGAAGGGTGCCGGTTCCTGTGATGGTGACGTTGGTGGCCGTCTGGTTGAAGGTGTACGTAGCTGTGCCGAGTTCGAGCCGCTTGCGAGCGCCGTCCTTCCACCGTCTGAAGAGTTCGATCCACTCCTCTGGCCAGGGGCCGCCGTGGGTGACCGGAGGCATGCCGTCCTCCAGCCGGGTGAGGATGTCGTCGGCCTGGCCGACGACATCGTTGTAGTCCCAGAGGTCGAACGAGGCACGCATGTGGTCGCGATCGGTGGCGCTGAACATCGGCCGGATGTGGAGTTCGAAAACGGGTGTACGCATGTCAGCCGTATACCTCCATCAGGTCGCCCTTCAGCCTGACCTCCGTGACGAGGTCTGTCGGCTGCCGCTGTCCAACGGCGTCGGAGGGCGAGGGGATGTACTGGAGCGTCAGCATGTCGTCCTCGGCTGCGCCGGGTGTCGATCGGAGGACATGACGTCGAAGCGGGATCGCAGGAACTCTCCGCCGAGCGTGCAGGCAGAAAGCCGGATCGCGTATGCGTAACCGCTCCGTTGCCCGGAAGCCTGCGTGTTGCCTGCCTCGCGATTCCTGGTCACCGGTTCCTCCATTTCTCGGCCGAAGGTAGAGGAGGCGGTCGCGTATGCGAAGCAGCAACCCGAACGTGGGCGCGGCGGCGCCATCCCGACTGGCTCGAAGCACCCGTCGGGTTCGCCACGCACCTCGAAGCGGCGATCGCGGCGAACGCGACACCGCATGCTCAGGCGGTGGTCATCGGCTTGCGGCGGTTCACTGCCGGCCCCTCTTGCTATCGCTCTGCCGTGACTTCTGCCGATCATGTACTCGACTTGATCCGGAGCAAGCCGGCGGCTCCGACCTCCTCGAAGGCGCCTTCGACTTCGACATCTCGAGTCATCCGTGAGCGGAGCCTGCGCGCCAAGCGCAGCCGATACGGCCATGTGCCGTAGCCGGCCGTTCCTCAGGACCTCGGCAACCGTTCAGGGTCGGCAAGGGTCCCTCACACCAAGCCCCGTTCGGGGCCATCGAAGACGAGCACGAGGGAGCGCCGTGAGAATCCGTAGGGCAGCGGAAGGCGTCGGCGAATTCCTGACCGAGACGGTAGGAGAAGTCGTCGCTGACCTGATCCTCAATGTGCTCGCCTGCGCGCTGCTCGGCTGCCTGGTTCTGACCGCCTGCCTGAGCTGGTCCTTCAGCCCACGCTTGACCATTGCGGGGGCCGGGCTGCTCAGCCTCTTCCTCGCCCACGGCGCCTGGCAGACCTTCCGCAATCCCACGAAGGGACACCCTCGGGGCCTCGCCGCCCTGACCGCCGCCGGCTTCACCCTGACCGCCATGACAGCCCTCTTCCTCCTGCTCTACGCCACAGGGTGCGACTGCCTGTGAGGCCGAGGCCGTTACAGGACCCCGGCTCCTCATGGAAGGAAACGGTCACGACTGCATAGGTCCCCTTGCCGGAAGGCCAAGGCCGATGCGATCTACGTCATCCATGAGAGCGACATCAGGCCACCGCGCAAACGTCCGAGCCCGGGGTCGGCGGCTCGGTGGCGACGCCGCCGGACGGCTCCTTCTGGCGGTCCCCCCTTCCTCGCTCCAGCATGTCCCGCCAGGGGATTCCCGTGCGCACTCGCAACCGTATGCCGTCGATCAGCTTCCCGGCGGGTCCGTATCCGCGGTCGGCCCGGCTTCCCTGCCCCGCAGCAACAGGGTTTCCCGTACCGCCCATTGCTCGTCTGTCAGATCTCCACGCGACACACGCCGAGATCATTCGTGGCCAAGATTCGCCGACAGCACTTCTCGGCGGCCGGCTCGCCGCCCTACGTCTTGACGATGGTGCTGAAGCCTGCCGGTTCGCCGCTCGGCCAGCGCTCTGACCTGCCCGGTCGCCGGCCCCGACCTGCCGCGGTACGACCGGTTGGCGCCGCACGCTGCCGCCGATCACGTCCGACGGACAGGCGGGCCGCGCCGGGAAATCCCGTGAGAACCGTTGACGCGTCGGCCGGATGGCGCTCATCATCGGGCCACCTGATGTCAGCGTTGACATATGTCATCGCTGACACTCTCTGGTCGGCGGTGTGGGACGACATCGCGGGCCAGGGCGCCATATTTTCGGGCCGCTCGCCGCAGGCTGTGCTGCGTCGACGGCCGCAGCACAGGAGACACCATGAACTCTGGACGCGTATCCCGGCATGGCCGCGTGCGGATGACCGCCGCGGCGGCGGCCGTCTGCGCCCTGTCCGCCGCCCTGCTCGCACCTCACGCAGCCGCGGCCGACACCCCGCCGTACTCCGAGACCTACCGTCCCCAGTTCCACTTCACTCCGGAGAAGAACTGGATGAACGACCCCAACGGTCTTGTGTACTACAAGGGCGAGTATCACCTCTTCTACCAGTACAACCCGAGCGGCAACTCGTGGGGCGACATGTCGTGGGGCCACGCGGTAAGCACGGACCTCGTCCACTGGCAACAACTGCCGCTCGCCCTGTCGCACGACGACAAGGAGATGGTCTTCTCCGGCAGCGCCGTCGTCGACGAGAACAACACCACCGGATTCGGCACGAAGAAGAATCCGCCCATGGTGGCGATCTACACCAGCCACAACCAGTCCACCGGCGTCCAGTCGCAGGCACTCGCGTACAGCACCGACCGCGGCCGCACATGGACCAAGTACGCGGGCAATCCCGTCATCGACATCGGCTCAAGAGACTTCCGCGACCCCAAGGTCCAGTGGTACGCGCCCACCAAGAGCTGGCTGATGACGGTCTCTCTGTCCGCCGAGCACAAGGTGCGGTTCTACTCCTCCAAGAACCTCAAGGACTGGACGCAGCTCAGCGAGTTCGGCCCCGCCGGCGCGACGGGCGGTGTGTGGGAGTGCCCCGACCTGTTCCCCCTGCCGGTCGACGGGAACACCGACAACATCAAGTGGGTCCTGGTCGTCAACATCAACCCCGGCGGCATTGCGGGCGGTTCGGCAGCCCAGTACTTCATCGGCGACTTCGACGGCACGAAGTTCACCGCCGAGGGCAACGGCGCCTACACACCGCCCGACGGGACGCTCATGCAGGACTTCGAGGGCACCGGCTTCGGTTCGTGGGCGGCCACGGGCACCGCGTTCGGCCCGGGACCGGCAGCCGGGACGCTCGACGGCCAGCAGCCCGTCGCAGGCTACGACGGCAAGGGCCTCGCCAACAGCTTCCACTCGGGGGACGCCACCACCGGCACCCTCACCTCGCCCTCCTTCACCGTGACCAGCCCGTACCTGAACTTCAAGATCGGCGGCGGCCGACACCCGCATCAACCCGGCAAGGCCCTCGCCGACTTCGACGGCGGCACCTACGGCGACTGGACGACGACCGGCGACGCCTTCGGCACGGCACCGGCCACCGGCCCCCTCCCCGGCCAGCAGCAGGTCTCCGGCTTCCAGGGCAGCGGCCTGGTCAACACCTTCCTCAACGGTGACGGCGCCACCGGCACCCTTACCTCGCCCGAGTTCACCATCGACAAGCGCTACGTCAACTTCCTCATCGGCGGCGGCAACCACCCCGCCGGATCCGCCGACCCCACCGCCCTCGAACTCCTCGTCGACGGCCAGGTCGTGCGCAGCTCCACAGGAAAGGACGCCGAGGCACTCGAGACGGCCTCCTGGGACGTCCGTGACCTCGCCGGCAAGAAGGCGCAGATCAGGGTGGTCGACGAGAACACCGGCGGCTGGGGCCACATCAACGCCGACCAGATCGTGCTGTCCGACACCCAGGCACGGCCCGGCGCCCAGGAGACCGCCGTCAACCTCGTCGTCGACGGTCAGGTCGTCCGCAGCGCGACCGGCTCCGACAGCGAGATGCTGGACTGGGCCTCCTTCAACACCCGCCCCTACCTCGGCAAGAAGGCGCAGATCCAGCTCGTGGACATGAACACCGGCGGCTGGGGCCACATCCTCGCCGACCAGTTCACCACGGCCGACTCCCCCGCCCTCTCCGTCCTGCAGCGCGCCGGCTGGGCCGACTACGGCAAGGACTACTACGCGGCCGTCTCCTGGGAGAGCGCCCCCGGCGGCAAGCGGTACATGATCGGCTGGATGAGCAACTGGGACTACGCCGGCGCCGTCCCCACATCGCCCTGGCGCGGAGCGCAGAGCATCCCCCGCCAGATGGCGCTGCGCACCGTCGACGGCCGTGTCCGGCTGACCAGCGAGCCGGTGAGCAGCGTGAAATCCCTGCGGCAGGACTCCCCGGCCATCGCGAGCGCCGGCATCGTGACGAACACGTCGAAGGCGCTGGCCGGTAGCGCCGCCGAGGGCAAGGCGCTCGACATCGAGGCCGCCTTCTCCCTCAAGGACGCCGAACGCTTCGGCCTCAAGGTACGCACCGGCGCCGCGGGCGAGGAAACCGTCATCGGCTACGACACCACGACACAGGAGCTGTACGTCGACCGCACGCACTCCGGCGCCGTGGACTTCAACAGCACCTTCCCCGGCATCCAGACCGCCCCCCTCAAGGCGACGAACGGCAAGATCAAGCTGCGGATACTGGTCGACTGGTCGTCCGTCGAGGTCTTCGCCGGCAGCGGCGAAGCCGCGATCACCGACCAGATCTTCCCCGACCCCGCGAGCCAGGGAGTCCGGGTCTTCGCCGAGAACGGCTCGGTGAAACTGGACAAAGCCACTGTCTGGCACCTCGATCCCACCCACGACTGACGCGACGGACTCGGGGCGTGGTAGCCGGGCGCCCCTCCCGAGCTTTGCGGGCTGCTGTCGGCGGTTGCCCCGGTCCTGGTTGGCATGGCGACAGAATTCGTCGCCATGCAGGTGGACGGGGGGTCAGGGACGGGGGTCAGGTGATCTGCCGACGGGTTACGCCACGGTGCTCGTGCCGTGAGGCGGACGGTCACACGCAAGGGTGAACAAAGGTCGACAGCTTCTCAGCGCCGGTGGGTCAGGACCGCTATGTCCGCGCCGAAACCGACCACCAGCCGCCCGTCGGGCGCCACCGTCAGTCCCCTGACACGGGAAGGGAAGACGTACTCTCCGATCTGCTGCCCTGTGCCTGCGTCCCACACCCACACGGTTCGGTCGCCGCCGGCGACGACGACAGGGCGACCGTCCAGCGTACCGGTCGCCCCCGTGCGCACCTCACTGGTGTGTCCCGTCAGCGGCGGCGCCAGCAGTTCGCCGGTGTCCAGGTCCCAGAGATGGACTCCTTCCGCCCTGCGGCCGGTGAGAAGGACGCTGCGGCCTTCGAGCGTCTCCAGGGCCAGCGCGCCTCGTTGCCGCGGCTGCACTCCGATCCATCGGCTCGCTGTCAGGTCCCAGACGCGGCCTTCCCCGGTCACGCCGACGAAGCGGCCGTCGACCGCCGCGAAGAAGTCGATGGAGGGGCTGGTGTACTCCCCGGTCGACCGCCCGTGCAGCTCCTTCCGGGTGGTCAGGTCCCATATCCGCACCGTCTTGTGCCAGTCGCCGCGCATGAGGAGGGTGGACCGTCCGTCCACCGCCCCCGCCGTCAGCAGATCCACGCCGGCGGCACAGCCGGCCAGGGGCTCACCGAGCTGTCCCTCGCCGTCGAGGTCCCAGATCCGCACTCCCGTGTCCGAGCCGCCGGAGACGACGATGCAACGGCCGTCCACGACGGCCGTGGTGACCCCAGTCACGGAGCCGGCGTGGCCGGTCAGCAAACCGCCCGTCTCCCTTTCACCGTCGAGGTCCCAGATCCGGACCGATCCGTCGTCGCCACCGGTGACCGCGAGGTGACGGCTGTTCACCACCGCCGTCGCCACTCCCCGCACAGTCGCCTCATGGCCCGTCAGCGGCGGCCGCAACTGCCGCCGGGTCGACAGATCCCATACATCGACCGGCCCATGGGCGTATGCGAGGAGGGCGGCGGGGCGATCGTGGAGCATCCTCACGGCCGCCGTCGCCACGAACATGGCCGCGGGCTCACCGACCTGCTCCCGCGTGGCCAGATCCCAGACGTGCACCTCGTAGGCGTTGGCGCTGACAGCCGTCGGGCACTCGGACGCGGGATCCGTCACCAGAAAGTGAGCCGCGGCGTTGACGTCCGGACTGGCGCAGTGCCATGCCTCTCCGTCGCCGTCCCCGCCGTCCTCGCCGTCCTCCACCGTACGGCCGTACCTCTGGTCCACGAACGCAGGAGGCTCGTCGGGACGATCACCGAGGGCGCCGAACTCCCGTCCTGTGATCAGGTCCCATACTCGGACGGTCTCCTCCCCTGTGATCAGGTCCGTCGCCCCGAGTTCCTCGGAGTGGCTGGTGACAGCGACAGCACGGCCGTCCAGCACCGCCGTCGCCAGAGCGGACACAAAGCCGGTGGGGATGGTCAACGGCTCACTGTGCTGGGAGAGGGTGGCCAGATCCCACACTCTCACCACGTCGTCGACGCACGCGCCGACCACGACCGGCCGGCCCTCGACCAGTCCCGCGGCCAGCGATTTCACCCAGGAGTCATCGACGGCGGAGCAGGTACCGACCAGTTCTCCCCGGGCCAAGTCCCATACCCGAACGGTTCGGTCGAAGCCGCCGGTGACAGCGACGGGACGACCGTCCAGCACCGTCGTCGCCAGCGTGCCTACGGCGCCGGTGTGAGCTGGCACGGCCTTGCCGATCCGGCTGCCCGTGGCCAGATCCCATGCGTGCAGTGTGCCGTCATCGCAACCGGCGACAGCGAGACCCAGGCCCTCGGCGACCACGGTCGCCAACACACCCACCTTGGCCGGCGCCGGCAACGCGTACCGCAGCCGGGAGTCCAGGTCGCTGCCGGTCGCCCACTGCACGACCCAGGGGTCATCCAGCTCCGGGCGGACCGCAACCTGAGCGATGTTCCTCGCCAGCTCCCGGTTTCCGTACCGGGCGGCGTCCAGCGCCAGTACCTGCCGTCGCACCCCCGCACCGGCGTCACGGTGCACATGCCCCGACGTCCTGTACACAGCGGCCGCCAGCGCCTCCTCCTGCCCGACAGCGTCGTCCAGGCCCGCGAGGATCAACCCCGGGTCCCCGTGCACCAACCATCCAGGATCGGCCAGCCGGCCGTTCGACGCCTTAATTTCACGATCCGGACCGCTGCTTCGGATTTCGCCAGACATGACCGGCATGGTAGACGCCAGGTGCACCGTCGTCGGAAGGCTGCCGGACACCAAGCCGCCTCCCGACAGCTGCTCCTGGTCCTCGTCGAGCGCTCTGAGGGACGACGCGCGAGTACTTTCGTACGCCCGCGACATTCCCTTCCCCTGCCCGCCCCCTCCCCTGCCCGCCCGACGCGGACCTGCTCCAAGTCCTGCGGTGCCCCTTCGACCAGGCCAAGGCCCGAGTTCCAGAGACGCTCAACCAGTGACGGGCGATGCCCAGTTGGCGGCGGGCTGGCGGTCAGGCCGGGTGGCTCGACGTGCCGGTGACGACGTCCACCGCGTGGCGGCGGTGGGCGGCGAAGAGGGGGAGGGCGGCCTTGGGGTCGCGGGCGCGCAGGGCGGCGGCCAGTGCATGGTGCTCCTGGGGGATGCAGCCGAGGTAGCCCTCGGTGCTGATGCCGATGCGGGTCAGCAGGAACAGGTGAACCTGGCAGCGGATGGTCTCCCAGGCCGCGGCGAGGCGCTGGTGGCCGGTGGCGGCGAAGACGGCGTCGTGGAAGGCGATGTCCAGGCGGACCATGGCGTGCGGGTCCGTCATGCGGTCCATCACGCCGGCCGCCTTCTCGACGGCGGCGAGCTCCTCGTCCGAGGCATGCGCGATGACCTGCTGGACGGCGAGGTCCTCGAGCGCGCCGCGCAGGCTGTCGAGCTCGGCGACATCCTCGGCGGACAGGGTCGTGACCACGGTGCCGCGGTGCCAGGCGCAGTGCACGAGCCCCTCGCGCTCCAGTACGCGCAGAGCCTCACGCACCGGCCCCCTGCTGACCTGAAGTGTGCCGGAGAGTTCGACCTCTCGCAGCGGTGCCCCAGGGGCGTATGCACCGCTGAAGATCGCTTCCCGGATCCGGTCGGCGACCTCGTCGGCCAGTCCGCGGCGGCGGGCGGGGGCCACCGATCGATCTCCTGTGAGTTGACTCTTCTCCATGTCCTGATGTTAACATTCCCTCGTTGTCCCAATGTCAACATTAGGACAAGTGGCGCGACCGGCCATCCGGCCGGCAGAGAGGCGATTCCCATGAAGGTGTTCCAGATCGGTGCCGCCGGAGGTGTCGGCAGGAGGCTCGCCCGCCTGCTGTCCGAGCGCGGCGACGAGGTGACCGGCATGCACCGCAGCCCGGCCCAGGCCGACACGATCCGCTCGACCGGTGCGACGCCGGTGACCGGCGACCTGATCGCCGACTCCGTGGAAGAGCTCGCCGGCAAGCTCGCCGGGCACGACGCAGTGGTGTTCTCCGCCGGAGCTCACGGAACCGGCATGGACAAGACCACGCTCATCGACGGCAAGGGCCTGGAGAAGGCGGCCGCCGCGGCCGAGACCGCCGGGGTTGCGCGTTTCGTCCTCGTCTCTGTGTTCCCCGACGCCCTGCGCGGCGCCGCGGCGTCCGAAGGCTTCGAGCACTACGTCAGGGTCAAGAAGAGTGCCGACGTCCATCTCGCCCGCACCGGCCTCGACTGGCTGATCGTCCGCCCCGGCACCCTGCTGGACGGACCGGGTACCGGACGGGTCACCGCCGGGCCCGCCGTCGAGTACGGCGACGTACACCGCGACGACGTCGCCGCGTTCATCGACGCCGCCCTGCACGAGCCCGCCCTCAGCCGCGTCATCGTCGAGCTGACCTCCGGCGACACCCCCGTAGCGGACGCGGTCGCCCGCCTCGTCGCCTGAACCCGGCGCCCCCAGCCACCCCCGCAGCCCCCACCAGAGAAGGACAGCGATCATGACTGCGATCGATTCCTACAGCCACGGCGTCTCTGGCGAGCGCGAGTTCGGCTTCGCCCAGGCCATCAAGGTCGACCACACGATCTACGTCTCGGGCCGGCTCTCCCACGACGACGAGGGCAATTTTCTCTACCCGGGCGACTTCGAGGCCCAGAGCGAGCAGGTCTTCGCCAACTTCGAGAAGGTCCTCGCCCACTACGGAGCCACCCGCAACCAGGTCGTCTCCGAGACCCAGTACATCGTTGACCTGCCGAAGTACAACAATGCGATGGCGGCTGCCAACCTGGCCTACTTCGGCGACCACCGCCCCACCAGCAGCACCATCGGCGTGGCCTCGCTGTTCTTCCCCGGCCAGCTCATCGAGACCGGCTTCGTCCTCGACACCCGTCTTCCCGCCTGATGGCACAGGCGTACTGGAGTTCCGTCTTCACCAGCCCCGCGGACGAGACCTGGGCGGTCGTCCGGCGGTTCAACGGCCTGCCCGACTGGCGCCCGGCCATCCGGTCGAGCGAGATCATCGGAAGTGGCAACGGGCTCACCCCCGTTACGGTCCGCCTCCTCACCGGGGTGGACGGCAGCATCTACCGGGAACGGCTCGCGGGCCTGGACGAGGTCGACCGGAAACCGACCTACGAGATCGTCGAGGCGCCGATGCCGGTCCGCGGCTACCGCTCGACGCTGCATGTTCAGCTCGTCGCCGACACCGGCGGCGCCTTCCTCAGCTGGCACGCCACCTTCGGCCCGGTCGAGGGCACCACCGCCCAGGAGGCCGCCGCGGGACTGGAAGCCGCCTACGCCACCGCCCTCGCAGGCCTCCACACGATCATCGCCTGACACCGGACGGCAGCCGCCCCGTCTGACGACACCGATCACCGCTCACGAAAGAAGCACCACCCATGAGTTCCTCCCTGTTCACCCCCCTGACCCTGCGATCCCTGTCGATACCCAACCGGGTGTGGATGTCCCCGATGTGCATGTACTCCGCCGCCGCCGAAGGCCCGGACACCGGCGTGCCGACCGACTTCCACCTCACCCACCTGGCCTCCCGCGCCGCCGGCGGTGCGGGCCTGGTCATGGCCGAGGCCACCGGCGTGCGCCCGGACGGACGCATCACCCCCTGGGACCTGGGCCTGTGGAACGACCGCCAGCAGGAGGCGTTCACCCGCATCGTCGAGGCCATCAAGGCGCACGGCGCCGTCCCGGCCGTCCAGCTCGCCCACGCCGGCCGCAAGACGTCGATGGACAAGCCCTGGCTCTCCGACCGGTACGTGCCCGAGGCCGAGGGCGGCTGGCAGCCCGTCGCCCCCAGCGCCATCGCGTTCGGTGGACTGGCTGTTCCTCATGAACTGACCGTGCAGGAGATCCAGCAGCTTGTCCGGGACTTCGCGGACTCCGCGCGGCGCGCACTGGCCGCCGGCTTCCAGGTTGTCGAGGTGCACGGCGCCCACGGCTTCCTGATCAACTCCTTCCTCTCCCCGGCGTCCAACCACCGAACGGACGCCTACGGCGGCAGCTTCGAGAACCGGCTCCGCTTCGCCCTGGAGGTCGTCGACGCCGTCCGCGCCGTGTGGCCCGAGGATCTGCCGGTCTTCTTCCGCACCTCGGCCACCGACTGGCTGACCGAGAATCCCGAGGACCAGCGCGAGGGCTGGACCGGGGACGACACCGTCCGCCTCGCCAAGGAGCTGCACGCCCACGGCGTCGACCTGCTCGACGTCTCCACCGGCGGCATGGTCCCCGACGCCAGGATCGTCGCCGGACCCAACTACCAGGTTCCCTTCGCCGCCCAGGCCCGCCAGGCCACCGGCATCCCCACCGGCGCCGTCGGCGTCATCACCGAGCCGCAGCAGGCCGAGGAGATCCTCACCAGCGGGCAGGCCGACGCGGTCCTCCTCGGCCGTGAACTCCTGCGCAACCCCTACTGGCCGCAGCACGCCGCCCTCGCGCTCGACGCCGAGCCGACCTGGCCCGACCAGTACGCCTATGTCGTCGAGCGCCGCAAGCGCTGACACCTCCGCAACCGCGTCGCTGCATTTCCCCGCCCGCCAGAACCGGTGGGCGCCAGGCACTCCACGCCGCACGGAAGGAAACCCAGGCCCATGTCCCGCCACGCCTCCCCCATTCCCCGCTTCCACCTCGCTGTCCCGGTCGACGACCTGGACGCCGCCCGCCGCTTCTACGGCGAGACGCTCGGCCTGGAGCAGGGCCGCAGCGCCGACACCTGGGTGGACTGGAACCTGCACGGCCACCAGTTCGTCACCCACCTCGCCCCGGCCCGTACCGAACAGATTCACAACCCGGTCGACGGCCACGACGTCCCCGTACCGCACTTCGGGCTGATCCTGACCATCGACGCCTTCCACCGGCTCGCCGACCAACTACGCGTCGCGGACACCGAATTCGTCATCGATCCCCATGTGCGCTTCGCAGGCGAAACCGGCGAGCAATGGACGATGTTCCTGCTCGACCCGGCCGGCAACGCCCTGGAGTTCAAGGCGTTCGCCGACGACTCCCAAGTCTTCGCCACGTGACCACGCCTGGACCCTGCGGCGCATCCCGGCGGTGAATCGGCAGGTGCCCCGGCTGTTCATGGGCTGGTGGCTCAACGACCGGAACAAGCCCGGTTCGGGTCTTGGCCAAGTGGCCGCCGCCGCAGCCTGACCCACGTCTCGACCAACCCGGCGCAAGAGCGCGCCCCAACCTCAGACCGGAGACACAACATGTCGAAACCGACCTATGTCGCTGACCACATCGCCATCACCGAAGTGCTGGAAAAGTACAACCAAGGCGTCGCCAATGCCGACAGCGCCATCATGAAGCCCGCGTTCGCCGAAGAGGCGACGATTTTCGGCGTCGAGGACGGCAAGCTCACGGGCGGTGCGATCACCGGCCTCTACCAGGGGATCGACAGGGATTTCCGACCCTCACCGGAAGGCCGCGCCGTGATCGCCTACATCAACGTCACCGGCACCGCGGCCAACGCACGTGTTGATACCAACGATGTCTCCGGCCTGTGCTTCACCGACTACTTCAACCTTCTGAAAGTCGATGGCACGTGGACCATTGTCAGCAAGATCTACCACCTCAACGACGCGCCGAAATCCTGATGCGAACATGTCCCGGGCGTAGGTGAGCGTCCCTCCTCCTGACGAGTTCGACGGGGTCGGGGCGGGGTGCGGGGCGTCCTCAGAGGGCTCCTACGTCGCTGCGTCCCGTCGGCGTCGTCGGACTGTGTCCCGGCTGCCGTCCCAGCATCTTGCGGCGCCCCCGCGGGGTCGGCGGCATTGCGGCCATAGTCGGAGACCAGGACGTTCGGGTGACGAGGAGGCGGCGGCGAGCCACGGGCCCGGGGCCCGACCGTACGCGTCCCCGGTTGCGGGCGGGAGTGGATGAGTGTGCCCTGATCGGGTAGCCGTTGTGCACGTGACCGCTGGGACGGTGCACCCGCGTCCGGTGAGAGTGCAGCCCCGCCCCGGAATCGGCATCGTGTACGGCGCTTTCTGCACCACAACAGCCTCGGGCTGTTCTTCCTGTTCACGTTCCTGCTCGCGCTGGCGGGCCAGGCCGTGGCCGGTCACGCGGACTTCGACAACCAGCTCGTCAGCGACGGCATGGCACCGATCAGCTTCGGCGCGTACCTGACCACGTCGGACTTCGCCGCCGACGTCACCGAGAACTGGCAGTCGGAATACCTGCAGTTCTTTCTGTACATCTTCGGCACCGTCTGGCTGCTGCAACAGGGCTCGCCGGAGTCCAAGGAACTCGGCAAGGCCGGCACCGAGTCGGACGAGGACCAGATGGTCGGCGAGCACGCCACGGACGCCTCCCCGCGCTGGGCCGCGGCCAGGGACTGGCGCGCAGTGGTCTACTCACGCTCGCTCGGCCTGGTCATGGGCGTCATCTTTCTGCTGTCGTGGCTGGCCCAGTCCATCACGGGCGTCGCCGCTTACAACGAACAGCAGCTGCGCGGGCTGCAGGCCCCGCTCTCCTGGGCCGGATACCTCTCCTCGGCGGACATCTGGAGCCGCACCCTGCAGAACTGGCAGTCCGAGCTGCTCGCCGTGGCCTCCATGGCCATCCTCGCCATCTACCTGAGGCAACGAGGTTCACCGGAGTCCAAGCCCGTCGGGGCGTCCCATTCGGCCACCGGTGTCGAAGGCTGAGGGCCGAGGGGAACGGCCGCACGGAGCTGGCATGACCGTGCCACGCCGCCGAGCCCATGGTGGGGCAGGGCGGCGTTAGGCGACGGTGACAAGGGGTACCTGTGACACGCGCCGCGTCAGGCGTCCGGGGGGCGTCAGGAGGCACACATGGACGCTTCGGTGGACCGGATCGCGCAGCCGTGGGGAAGCCGGACCCCCTATGGCCGACACGAGCCGTGGCCGGCCAGGACGGACGCCTTCTTGGAGGAGGGTGTCGATCAGGCCGCGGTGCAGCGGTGGGTGCAGGCGGCCTCGATCCTGCATTCGGACGGGGACGCGATGGACATCGCGGTCGTGGACGGGCGCATGGTGGGTGTCCGGGGCCGCGCGCAGGATCGGGTCAACCACGGCCGGCTGGGTCCCAAGGACCTCTTCGGCTGGCAGGCGAACGCCTCGAAGGACCGGCTCACCAGACCGCTCGTCCGCGAGGGCGGACGTCTGGTGCCGTGCGACTGGGACACCGCGATGAACCGGATCGTCGCCCGCACCCGGGAACTGCTGGACGAACGGGGTCCGGGGTCGGTCGGCTTCTACACGACCGGGCAGCTGTTCCTGGAGGAGTACTACACGCTCGCGGTACTGGCGAGGGCCGGCATCGGCACCAACCACCTGGACGGCAACACGCGCCTGTGCACCGCCACCGCCGGCGAGGCGCTGAAGGAGTCCTTCGGCTGCGACGGACAGCCCGGCAGCTACGACGACATCGACGACGCCGACGTGATCGCGCTGTTCGGGCACAACATCGCCGAGACGCAGCCCGTGCAGTGGATGCGCATCCTCGACCGCCTGGAGGGCGGCGAGCCGCCCCGCCTGGTCTGCGTCGACCCGCGCCCCACCCAGGTGGCCCGCAGGGCGGCCGTCCACCTCGCCCCCCGCGTCGGCACGAACGTCGCCCTGCTCAACGCGCTCCTCCACGAGATCATCCGCACCGATCGCGTCGACCACGACTACATCGCAGCCCACACGGTCGGCTTCGAGGAACTGGCGTCCAGGGTCGAGGAGTGCACCCCCGAATGGGCGGCCGGCGTCTGCGACGTGCCGGCCGCCCGGATCGGCGAGGCCGCCGAGCTCCTCGGCGCCGCCAACCGGCTGCTGTCCACGGTGCTGCAAGGGGTCTACCAGTCCCATCAGGCCACCGCCGCCGCCGTGCAGATCAACAACCTGCACCTGATCCGCGGCATGCTGGGGCGGCCGGGCGCCGGCGTGCTGCAGATGAACGGACAGCCCACGGCCCAGAACACCCGTGAGTGCGGCGCCAACGGCGACCTGCCCGGCTTCCGCAACTGGCAGAACGACAGCCACGTCGCCGACCTGGCCAAAGTGTGGAACGTCGAACCCGAGACGATCCCGCACTACGCCCCGCCGACCCACGCCATGCAGATGTTCCGCTACGCCGAGCAGGGGTCGATCCGCATGCTGTGGATCAGCGGCACCAACCCCGCGGTCTCGCTGCCGGAACTGTCCCGCATCCGCTCGATCCTGGAGCAGGAGCGCCTCTTCGTCGTCGTCCAGGACCTGTTCCTCACCGAGACCGCCCAGTTCGCCGACGTGGTCCTGCCCGCCGCCACCTGGGGCGAGAAGACCGGCACCTTCACCAACGCCGACCGCACGGTCCACCTGTCCGACAAGGCCGTCGAACCGCCCGGCGCGGCCAGGCCGGATCTGGACATCTTCCTCGACTACGCGGCCCGCATGAACTTCCGCGACAAGGACGGCGGCCCGCTGATCACCTGGCACGATCCCGAATCCGCCTTCGAGGCATGGAAGCGGTGCAGCGCCGGCCGGCCCTGCGACTACACCGGCCTCACCTACGACCGGCTGCGCGGTGTGACCGGAATCCAGTGGCCGTGCAACGACGAGGCCCCTGACGGCACGGAACGCCTCTACACGGACGGCATCACCTGGGCCCACCCGGACGTCTGCGAGAGCTACGGCAAGGACCTGGTCACCGGCGCCTCCCAAGAGGTCGTCGAGTACCGCTCCCTCAACCCCGACGGCAAGGCCATGATCAAGGCGGCCGGATACCTGCCGCCCCACGAGGCACCCGACGAGGCCTACCCCTTCCAGCTGACCACGGGCCGCACCCTCTACCACTTCCACACCCGCACAAAGACCGGGCGTGCGCCGCAGTTGAACGCGGCGGCCCCCGACGTGTGGGTGGAGGCGTCCGCCTCCGACGCGGCAGACCTCGGACTGGACGAGGGGGACCTGGTCGAGGTGACGACACCGCGCGGCGCCCTACGGGGACGGCTGCGCGTCACCGGCATCCGCCCAGGTCTGCTGTTCGTCCCCTTCCACTACGGCTACTGGGACACCAAGGCCGGCCACGCGCCGGACGGTGACATGCCCGGGCGCGCCGCGAACGAGACGACCGTCACCGACTGGGATCCCGTCTCCAAACAACCGCTGTTCAAGACCGCAGCGGCCGCCCTGCGCCGCGTGGAGCACGCCGACGGCCACACCGCCCCGGCGCCGACGACCACGGCGTCCGCCCCCGCGCGCGCCGACGCCGTGCCCGCCACGGCCGGCGGCCGAGCAGCCCTGGCCTCCCAGTCAGCCGATCCGCCGGACGACCGAAAGGACGGCACCGCGTGAACGGCGTCGACCTCACCCTGCGCGCGCTCCACCGCGGCGAGCAGCACCTGGCCAAGGAGCTGACGACGGCGGCCGAACGCCACCGGGCCGACCACGAGGTCCACCATGTCGCCACCGACCTCGCCCACTGGTCCCGCGAAAACGCCCAGCGCGTGGCCGACGTCGGCCGGGACCGCGGTCTGCACCTCGGCGATCCGCCGAAGGACCACTCGCCGGGCCTGCTGTCGGCGGTGCGGGAGAGGGCGGCCGAGGCGCTGGTGCACCGGCCGGAACCCGCTCTGCTCCTCCTGCGCGACCTGCGCGATCTCCATCTGGCCGCCGCGCAGAACTCCCTGTACTGGGAGATGCTCGGGCAAGCCGCGCAGGCCACCAGGGACGACGCACTCCTGTCCGTGGTCTCCGCGTGCCACCCTCAGACGCTGCGGCAGATGCGCTGGACCAACACCATGATCAAGATCCTCTCGCCCCAGGCGCTGTCCAGCCTGTGACACGGTCCCCTGCGGACAAGGAGGGCGACCGGATCACACGACTCACTCGACCCTCTGTCCACCCACCGTCCGCCCGGCGAGCGCTACCTGACCCTCAGCCCCGGTCCCACGCCGGACATCGTCGTCGCGTCTCCTCACCTCTGTGTGCGGGGCAAGGGCGTAGGCGGGCCGCAGGCCGGACTGCTCCTGCGAATCTCCGGGCGAACGGAAGTTCTTACGAGAAGCTGACGCGGAACCGAAACATCTTCATCCCACCCGCACCACAGGCAACTCTGGCTCTGCACGTCACCGACCGGCGGTGGCGCCGAGGTGCAAGGAGTCAGGCGTGAGCAGGCATACCAGGCGCAGGTCCAAGTCGCAGGTCCGCATGACCATCGCCGGGGCCGGCATCCTCGCGTCGGCGGCAGTCGCGACGACGGTGGCCATCGCCTCGGCGGGGGAAGTCCCCCGCGCGCACGACGGCGTGACGACGAAGAGCGCGAGGGCCGGAGCCGCCCATGCCGTCTTCGTACAGGGCAACGAGCTCGCCGGAAACACCATCCACGCCTTCAAGCGCAGCGACGACGGCAAGCTGACCTCCGCAGGCGCCTACGCCACCGGTGGCAAGGGCGGCGACCAGGTCGACGCACCCACCGACTCCCTCGCGTCCCAGGGCTCACTCGTCTACGACCGTGGCTCGCATCTGCTGCTGGCCGTCAACGCGGGCAGTGGCACCGTGACGTCGTTCCGGGTCGAGGGACAGAAGCTGACGCACCGTCGGACGGTGCGCTCGGGCGGGGATTTCCCTTCATCCATCGCGGTGTCCGGCGACCTCGCCTACGTCATGAACGCGGGAGGCGCGGGCAGCGTCCAGGGATTCAGGATCACACCCGCCGGACTGAAGCCGCTGAGCGGTTCCCATCGCTCCCTGGGGCTGAAGAACGACAAGGTGCCGTTGTTCAGCAGCTCGCCCGGCCAGGTCGCCTTCACTCCGGGTGGCCGTGAGCTGGTCGTCACCACGAAGTCGGCCAACACCATCGAGGTGTTCCCGATGCGGCGCGACGGACGTCCCGCACATCGCGCGAAGGTCAACCCCTCGGCCGGCGGCGTGCCCTTCGCGATCACCTTCGACAAGAAGGACCGGATGCTGGTCGCCGAGGCCGAGAAGTCCACGGTCAGCACGTACGAGGTGCTCGCCGACGGCCGCCTCAAGGTCGTCCAGAAACCCCTCGCCAACGGTCAGAACACCCTGTGCTGGCTGGAACGCGCCGGTGACTTCTTCTACGGCGGCAACACCGGCAATTCCACCGTCACCGGCTACCGCACCGACCGGCACGGCAAGCTGGCGCTCACGGACGAGAGCGGTATCGCCACCCCGCCGTCGGCCATGTCCCAGGGCGTCATCGACCTGGCGGTGACTCAGGACGAGAAGTTCCTGTACGTGCAGAACGGGACCTCCGGCACCGTCGACGGCTTCCGCATCGGCCGGAACGGCTCCCTCACCAAGGTCACCACGGCTACCGGACTGCCCCCCTTCGCCGAATCCGGCATGGAAGGCATCGCCGCGGTGTGACGAAGCCGCCGCCGCAGCCCTTCGCCCTGGAGACTCCCCTCCCCAGCGACCGGTCGACACTCAGGGCAGGGCCCCGCCTTCGCGCCGAACGCAATCCTCGGCGCCCTGGCAGAGCAGACTGCTGGGCGGCGCCGCGGTATCCCGGGCTCGACCTCACGCCTTGGCGCCAGCCTGGCTCACGCCCTGCCTCGTCACGCGGGGTGCACTCTCCTGGGCAGGGTCCTTGGACACCGGGTGATCTGGACCGCTGGACGGGGCGGTGGCGCGCAGCGCCGCCTCGACCCGGCGGTTGCTGGTCATGGTCGCCGTGACGGCGGTCATGGCGAGGAGAAGGCCGGCGGCGGTGTAGAGCGGGGTTCGTACGTCGTAGGCGGTGGCCAGCCAGCCGCCGAGGATGGCGCCGAACGGGGCTGCGCACATGGCGAGCATGCGGGAGGTGGAGACGACCCGGCCCATCAGAGGGGCGGGGACGATCGCCTGCCGGAGGGAGGGGCCGAGCACCATGGTGGCGCCCATGCCCGCTCCGCAGACGGCGAGCGCGAGGCCGGCGACGTACGGGTTCGGGGCTGCGGCAAGGCCCAGAATGGCGAGTCCCTCGACTGCGGCCGTGCAGGTCAGTGCGGTGCCGGTGCCGAGTCGTCGGCCGAGGAGGGAGGCGATGCCCGCGCCGAGCAGGCCTCCGGTGGCCTCCGCCGTGAGGAGCAGGCCGAAGCCGAAGGTGTCGACGCCGAGACGATCGTGCGCGAAGAGGGCGAGTACGGTCTCCACGGCGAGGAAGGCGACGTTCCCCACCGCCGGACGCAGCGCGAGCCCGAGAAGCAAGCGATCCCGGAATACGTACGAGGCGCCGGCCCGCGCCTGCCGCAGCAGCGACTCACGGGCCTGCGGTACGGGCCGGGGTGCGGCAGGCAGCGACCTTACGAGCAGCGCGGAGAACGCGAACGACAGGGCGTCGGCGAGCAGCGGAAACGCACGCCCGAGCGCGAGCAGGGCACTGCCCGCGGGTGGTCCCGCGAAGCCGGACGCGGCAGTCTGGGCGCCGCGCAGACGGGAGTTGGCACGCTCCAGGAGCGCGGGGTCGCGGCCGAGCAGATCCGGCAGATAGGCCGCGGCCGCTGTGTCGAAGAAGAGTCCGCCGAGGCCGAGCAGGAAGGCGACGGCCGCAAGCAGTGGGATGCTCAGCACACCGAGCGCGGCCGCTGCCGCCGGTATCGCGAGCAGCACCGCACGCGCCGCGTCCGCGACCCACATCGTGCGCCGACGGTCCCAACGGTCCACCAGCGCGCCGCCGAGGACACCGAACAGCAGCCATGGCAGCGTTCCGGCGGCCGTGACGACGGCGAGCGCCATCGGATCCCGTGTCAACGTCAACGCGAGCAGTGGCAGCGCGGCATGCGACACCCCGTCACCGAGCGAGGACACCGTCTGCGCAGTCCACAGCCGTCCGAAGCCGGTCGGCAACTTCCGCACACCTGAGATCACTTGGCGTCCCCTTCGGTCTGCTCGCGCGGTGCCGGGTGGAACAGTGCGAAGACGAGCGACGCGTCCGGCAACGACGGATCGGACAGCTCCCGGTACTCGTCCGCCAGTGCCTCCAGCCGCGCCCCCAGCTCCGCGAACTGCTCCTCGGTGAGCCGCAGATGCGCCATCCGTACGTGCCGCTCGCCGTCCGCCGGCGCTGCCTCCAGGTCCGCCACCGCGTGCCGCATCAGCACATCCGGCCCGCCCTCGCCCGGGTCCGGCAGCACGATCGACCGCGCGGCCATGGCGTAGTACCGCTCGGTCACCCCCCGGACCTTCCGGGTTCGCACCACCTTCACCAGGCCGGCCCGCTCGAGCAGTCGTACGTGATAGCTGGAACTCCCCTTCGCAAGGCCCACCCGCCCGGCGATCTGCGTGATCGTCGCGGGCTCGAAGCGGAGCACGGCCATGATCCGGTGACGCGTCAGATTGGAGACGGCACGCAGCTGTTCGTCCGTGGTGACGTGGATGGTCTCGGGCAGATCATCGGTAGGCATGGCAACAATGGTCAACGTTTCTTGACCATTGCGCAAGGGGATTTCGTTCTGGCTTTCGCAACCGGCACGGCCGGGGGGGCACTCCTTCCGCAGTTACCGCGGGCCGTAACCGGCCGTCCTGCCTGTGCACGCAAGGGCCTGCGCCGTGTCCGCACGGCCAAGCCGTGAACTGGACCGGCTTCGAAGGCGCCGTTCCACTACGACCGCATTCTGGAGCGGCCTCTTGATCTTCTTGGGCTCAAGCCCACGTGCCCGGCGATCGCCCGGCACGTGCCACTCTGGGCAATGACGGATGACCGGGCGCACGGTTGCGCGAGGGAATACTCCGCACTGCGATGGGCCTTTGAGGCGGCGCTGCGGGGGTCAGGGCCCGGTAGCCCCCTCCGCCAGATCCTTGATCGCGTTGAGGCGGCGTTCCCACTGGGCGGCGAGGGTGTCCATCCACCGCGTTGCGCGCCGCAGTGGTCGCAGGTCGGCTTCGTAGCGGACCTCGCGTCCGGCCCGGTGGGCGCGCACCAGCCCTGCGCGGTCAAGGACGGCCAGGTGTTTGGCCACCGCCTGGCGGGTGACAGGGAGCATGGCCGCCAGGGATGTCGAGGTCGCACCGCCGTCACGGGCAAGGACGGCCAAAACCTCTCGGCGGATCGGGTCGGCCAGGGCCATCAGAACGTCCTCGGGGGCCCGTTCGCCCTCGGTGGTGCGGGTCATGCCGTGGTTTGTTCGCAGTCCGCGCACAGTTGGCCCAACTTGCCGGGCCAGTTCAGGCTGTTGGCCCGGTGCCGGTCGGTGGCCTCGTCGGTGGACAGCCCGAGGTTCGCGAAGCCGCTCTCGACCATGGTGAGTCGGGTGCCTCCAGTGGAGGCGTCTTCGGTCAGGGTGAACTCGACAAGAGTGGCGTTGGAGTCGTCCGGCTCCTCGCCTGCGGCGCCTTGGGACCACCGCCAGGACAGGACGCGCGGCGGTTCGACTGTCTGGATACGGGCGGGAATGACGCCGTGGATGCCGTGATCGAAGACCAGGAGACCGCCGGGGCGCAGGTCGATCTTGACCGGCTCTCCATTCCCGAACCAGCGGCCGAGGAAAGCGGACTCGCTCAGCACGGACCAGACCCGTTCCCTGGAGGCGTTGATCAGGATGGCGCGTTCGATCGTGTCGGGGGTCATTGCAACCTCATCTCATCCGGATGCGCTACCCAAAGGTTGCACATCCGAAAGCTCATGCGCAACCGATCGGTTGCACATGGATGCGTGGCCGCTTGGATCACGCCAACCTTCGAGCACCCGCTACTCATCGTTGGCCGGCGGAGGAGCGGGTGTTCGGTGATGCTGTGGTGGGTCGGCTCCAGGAGTTCCTCGTAGCGGATGGCGGTCAGGCGCAGGACCTGGATCGCGGCGAAGGCCCAGAAGGTTCAGCTCTTCTCGCAGGTGAGGTTCCGCCGCCGCCCGGTCGAAATCTCCTCAGCGCAGGCCAGGCGCCCGGCGAGAGCGCTACGGCCGGTCCAGAACAGCCCGGCCGGTGTCGGGCGGTGTCGCCTGGTCAGATGCAGTGTGGGACGAAGTGGAGTCGGCAGGCGCAGTCAAGGGCGCCTTCGGGGCCTCGGCGAGGGTGTCGTTGGGCGGGTCTTCGTGACAGTCGCTTCCGGCACAGCAGCGGGCGAAGCTCCACTTGCTGATGGTCCCGCCGTAGCACAGGCACATCAGCTTGGCCTCTTCGCAGTCGGCCGGTTCCGCCTGCACATAGGCAAAGGCACGGTGGTTGTCGCGTCGTTCCGGCCGGCCTGGCAGACCCGGGCGCAGCACCCGAAGGCCCTCCTGCCATTTTCTGTTATGCCAATTGACACATCGTTAAATGCAGGCCTAGGGTCCTGCCCATGGAGGAGCGCAGAGGACGCGGTAGGCCCCGGAAGAATCCGGAGCAGCTCGCGCGATGGACGCCGCCCGAAGGCTGGTCCCGACTGGTCGCCTGGATCTCGCCCGAGGAGAAGAAGGCGCTGAAGCGGGTCGCCGTCGAGGCTGAGGTCTCGGTCGCGGACCTGGTCCGCGCGCTGGCGGGCGGCCTGGCGTCTGGTGGCATCACACACGAGGAACTGGTCAGCCACGTCAGAAGGGGCATGCAGGTCATGGAGAAGATCCCCACGCTGTTCGAGCGGGACGGCGACTTTCGGGTCGTCGACCGGCCGCAGGCAGAGTGTGCATGGGTGTTCGACGGCGAGGGGACCCCGACAGAGAAGCTGGACGGAACCAACGTCCGCCTCACCGTCCGGGCCGGCCGGCTGGTACGGGTCGAAAAGCGGCGCAACCCGAGCAAGCTGCAGAAGGCACAGGGGATCAAGGACGGCTGGTACGTCGACACCACCGAGGGCGCCGCGGAGGACAAGTGGGTCCTGGCCGCCGCCCGCAACACTGACGTCACGTCGTGGCCGGACGGCGAGCACTCCTGCGAAGCGCTCGGCCCCCGCATCCAGGGCAACCCCCTGGGGTTGGACAACCATCGGTGCGTGCCGTTCAACCTGGAGGTGCCGGTCTACCAGGACGTGCCGCGCGACTACGCCAGCCTTCGCGACTTCCTCGTCGAACTGGAGAGCCGCTTCGCCCCCGGCACCCTGGCCGAGGGCATCGTCTTCCACCACCCGGACGGTCGCCGCGCCAAGATCAAGCGCAAGGACTTCCCTGTCTCCGCCTGAGGGCTGTCCCGCAATGAGTGCAGCAAAGGTGTGGGGACCGCTCGTCACGCCTCCTGGTAGAGGTTGACGATGTTGCCGTCTGGGTCGCGCAGCCACACTGAGCGGCGTCCCCAAGGCTGCGTTGTCGGCGGTTTGAGGATCTCGACGCCCCGAGCCAACAGGCGTTCGTGGCGTGCGTCCACGTCGGAAACTTGGAACTCAAGGGTGAAACCTCCACGCGCAGCGGAGGCCATCGATCCGGGCACCATCGACTCCATGCCCTGTGTGGAGAAGAACGACAGGACGGCCCCGGGGACCATCACCCGGGCGAAGGGGTCACTTCCTTCGACGTCTGCGTCCAGGACGGCGGCGTAGAAGGCGGCGAGAGCCGGAACATCGTCGGTGATCAGGGCGGTGCCAGTGAAGTGTGGCTGCATCCCGGCATCGTAGGTCGCGGGTCGGACATGGGGCCCCGAGCAGGAGAGAGTCCGCCGGTCATGGGTGAGACAACAAGGCTCGGCTACGGCAGTTGCCGAAACGCCGGCCCTCGGACCTGTTACCTGATCCGCGTGCGGTAGCCACCTCGCGGGGTGCGGGAACGACGGGGCCGCACGCATCGTTCTGGGACTCGACTGGCATTTCGTGATGCGGCACATGACCGGCACCACATTCTCCCAAGGTTGGTGCAGTGGATGGCAGGCAGCGACGGTGGCTCTGGCAGATGCGGCCCCGTGACTGCGCCGAGTGGCAGAGCGAGCAGGCGTACTCACACCGAGCTGAGTACTCTTCCTCATGCCGGGCCGACCTTCGCAAGGCGAGTATCGGTGCAACGGCGCAGACCACGAGCGCCGGCCCGATCCAGTTGAGACAGTTGCGGAGAATCTCGTGTCCCGACGTATGGCTCTTTCCGTCGCCGCCGGCGCCGTCGTCCTCGTGGGCGCCGGTGCGTACGCTCTCGCCTACGCCGGCGAGGAGCCTCCGGCACTGACGCACAGCAGCGCCCGCTACACCGCCCCCGACGGCAACCGCGACGGCTCGCTCACCTTCACCACCTCCGTCACGGCGTCCTCCGGCGTGAAGAACGTGAAGGTGCTGGCATGGCCGCAGAGCTCGTCCTTCGCCAAGGACAAGCTGACCGCCAAGGACATGACCGCCGCCGACACAGCCGTCTGCAAGCCCTTCAAGAAGCACACCGTGAACTGCACTTACACCATCAAGGCCACCGCTTCCGACGCCGAGTCGTCCCCGCGCGGCGTTTGGCACATCGCCGTGCTCGCCACCGCGCGGAACGGCACCACCACCCTGAACGCCGAGGCAGCCGACTTCATCGTCAAGTGACCCGAACACGCATGCCTCGTCGCCGATCGGGTGTTGCGCAAGTGCGGCTGCCCGCACGGCTCAGCGGTCGTCGACCTGTTTGTCTCACCCAGCGAGGGACGGGCTGTGCGTCCCGCCTAACGCCTTTGCCCCCACCCCCGACCAGCGAACTTCCGCCCCCCGCCTCTTCGTCGCGGCCGTCGCTCCGAGCAAACCGCACACAATCCCTTTGAGGCGGTCGGACAGCGTCTCCAGGGTGCGGACGTGACCATCGAGCTGCCCTTTCGTCCGCTCCCCATCGACCAGCAAGACGTTCGCTACGCCCACGGGCCGGATTCGGAGGTACAGCCGGCTCGACCGTGGAGTCCGACTGGTGCGAGAGCACTATCTACCCCGGCACCACGAGGCGGTACTGGGTTCATGTGCCCGCACAATACGACCCTGGTGAACCCGCTTCGCTGATGGTTTTCCAGGACGGATGGTGGTACCTGGACCCGGACGGGCAGGTCCGCGGCGCCATCGTGTTGGACAACCTCATCCACCGCGGCGAGATCCCGGTCACCATCGGTGTCTTCGTCGACCCCGGCGTCCTCGAGAACGCCGACCGATCGAAGAACCGCAACGCCGAGTACGACGCGTTCGACGACCGCTACGTCACTTTTCTCCTGACTGAGATCATCCCCCGGGTCACACGGCGCTACTCGATCGCCGAGGACGCCGACCGATGGGCCGTCTGCGGTGGCAGCAGCGGCGGCAACTGCGCCTTCACCGCTGCGTGGATGCGCCCGGACAAGTTCCGGCGAGTCATCTGCTACCTCTCCAGCTTCACGCAGATGCCGAACGGAAATCCGTACCCTGCCCTGATCCCCAACACCCACCGCAAACCGCTGCGCATCTTCATGCAAGCAGGCCACCGCGACCTCAACTGGAATGGGCCCGACAGGAACTGGCTCGCCGGCAATCTGCGTGTGGCAGCCGCTCTCGCGGAAGCAGGCTACGACTTCCGTCTCGTCCTCGGCGACGGTGGCCACAGCCCCAACCACGGCGGAGTCCTCCTCCCCGATGCGCTCCGCTGGCTGTGGCGCTCAGCCGCGACCTGACGAAACCCACCCGAGCGACCACTCCATCCGAGCTGCACCCAACGGATTCTCGCGGTTTGCCTTGCAGCGGCGGATGCCGGCGACGGCGTGGGCTGGTCACCGCGGGCCCCGCTGGTGACGGATGCGGAAGCGATCAGTGGGGCATCGACTCCTGCACACCGAATTCGCCGGAGCCTGCCGTTCGGGGGTGAGGCCGGTCAACCGTGGAGGGGTCAGGGTGCGGCCGCGACCACGTTGAACCAGGGGGTGCTGAGCGATCGCAACGGTGAGTCGAGCTTCTGCATGTTCAGCCGGTACGTCCCGGCCGGGAGAACACCGCTGCCGGGAAGAGGGGCCAGCGGCAGGTACCGGCCGTTGAAGACACCACTGGGGTCGTACGTCCACAGACCCGCGCCGGTGTGCAGGAGGGTGTAGGGGCCGCGGGCGAGCGAGGGATTGACCGCGGACTTCTGCGTACGGTTGAGGACGAAGGACGCACCCGCGTACGACGGGACGCGAGCCGGCCTGGTGAGACTGAAGCTGAAATAGCGGTTGGCGTAGCCCGCGCCGGAGGTCAGGGGCGGGCAGTTCACCGCCACCACGGTCCGGCCCGTCACATTGCCCAGCCTGAGGGGGTTGCTGTACGTGCCGGCGCCCGCAAGGCGACGGCAGTCGTACTGATAGGTGGCCGCGGCGGCGGACGGAGCGAGCGCCAGTGTCATGGCGGCGGCCGCCGTGGTGGCCGTGACGACTGCGGCGACCTTCCGTAGCGGGCCGGGAAGGACGGTACCGTAACGCTTCATCGATTAGCTTCAACCCCCTCCGTAGGGCCCGGAGTTCGGGCCGTTCGGAAATCTAGCCCGGTCGAGGTGGGGCGGGTGGCCGCTGATCGGTAAGGGAGAGAAAGAGATCACGGATGACGCCGGGCGGACAGCCCGTGGGCGACAGCTGCCCTACCCGACACCAAGAACGGCAGGCCCCGGAACAGCGCTCGCCTGAGGACGGCCCGTCCGCGGCCGACAGGGTCGACTCTGCTCGACGAGGGCGTCAGGCGCGCCAGCGACCCCGCTGTGCGCCGGTTCACCGCGTCACGGGTCCACCGGCGCCAGTGCAGGGCGAGGGGACCCGCGTGCCGAGCGTGCCGTAACCGGTCCGGCGCCACAACGGTGCATCGCGGGCGGGTATCGCGCCGGATCCGGCCGAGGGGCCGGTCAGGGTGGCGGGGCTGTGCAGAGCGCGAAGGCGGTGACGCCGGGCAGGTCAGGCCGGCGCGCAGTGACCTCGGTCGTCGGTCGTCGGCGCGTGTGCCGAGAGGCGGCGGGTCTCCTGCGGCGCGGTGCGCTCCACGAGTTGCAGCTGGATGGAACGTGGCCGGCACGTCGCCGACGGCCAGCAGGTCGGGCGGTGTCGGTCACCGCGCGGTCCGGCGCTCTGGTGTGGGCAGCACGGCCGGCTCGGCCTCGGCGGCACCGTGCTCCAGACCGGCGGCGAACGCCAGGTCGCGGTCGATGTCACCGAGCTCCCGGTGGATCCCGACCCCGGATGGCCCGAGTGTGTCTCTTTTCAGCCATCCCCCTACAACGTCCCGGCACGGAAAGGTACTTCCGCACAGGAGCACGCGTCTGACATCTTGCATCCACCACTCGTTTCGTACGGCCCGGCCGATGCCTTCAGCACGGCCGGGCCGTCTCCGGAGGACGCATTGAGACCCCACATATCCAGCCGACCTCGACGCACGCTGGTGCTGGCGGCCACGCTCGGCGCCGCACTCGCGTTCGGCGCCCCCGGCGCCCTCGCGGGCACGCTCCCCATCGCCCCCTCCACCGCGCCGGCCGCCAAGGCCCACGCTCCGGCCGCCGTGCCGGCTTCCCAGAGTGCGGCCTGGGTGGCCGGCACGCGTGCCTACCTCGTGATCACCGCCCCCGGTGACAATTCAGCGGTCCGCTCAGCGATCGCGGCCAACGGCGGCACCGTCTTCTCGAACTTCGACGCCATCGGCGTGATCGTCGCCCACTCGGCGTCCAGCGGATTCGCCGCCACGATGCGGGGCGTCACCGGCGTGCAGCAGGTCGGCGCCACGCGCACCTCGGACGTCCCGGCCGACGCCTACGCCCCGGCGCTCCCTGCCAATCCGGCCCAGGCATCGACCCCGGCCGGAGAACCGGTCCGGGCGGACATGAGCCAGATCAAGGCCGATCAGGCCTGGGCCGTGAACCCGGGCTCCGCCTCCGTCACGGTCGGCATCCTGGACACCGGGGTGGACGACCAACACCAGGACCTGGCACCCAACTTCGACGCGGCCGACTCGGTCTCCTGCGCCTACGGCAAGCCCGACACCCGTGCCGGCGCCTGGCGGGACGTCGACACCCACGGCACCCACGTAGCGGGCACCATCGCCGCGGCCAAGAACGGCAAGGGCGTCATCGGCGTGGCCCCCGGGGTGAAGATCTCCGCGGTCCGGGTCGCCGAGCCGGGCAACTCCTTCTTCTTCGCCGAGAACACCATCTGCGGCTTCGTCTGGGCCGGTGACCACGGCTTCAAGGTCACCAACAACAGCTACTACACGGACCCGTGGCAGTTCAACTGCCCGGACAACATCGACCAGGCCGCCATCATCGAGGGCGTCAAGCGCGCCCAGGAGTACGCCGAGGGCAAGGGCTCACTCCAGATCGCCGCCGCGGGCAACGAAAACTACGACCTCGCCCACAAGACGACCGACTCCGCGAGCCCGAACGACTCGACGCCGGTCACCCGCACCATCACCAACGCCTGCCTCGACATCCCGACCGAGCTGCCGGGCGTGGTCACGGTCGCGGCCAACGGCACGGGCGTCACCAAGGCCTCGTTCTCCAACTACGGGCAGGACGTCATCGACGTCGCGGCGCCGGGCAGCAGCGTGTACTCCACCGTTCCCGGCGGCGGCTACGGCAGCAAGAGCGGCACCTCGATGGCCACCCCGCACGTGGTGGGCGTGGCGGCGCTCATCGCGAGCGCCAATCCGGGCATCACCCCGGCGCAGATCCGCGCCAAGCTGGCCGCCCAGGCCAACGACATCGCCTGCCCCTCGGACAGCCGCTGCACGGGCACGACGGCCAGCAACTCGTTCTTCGGCGAGGGACAGGTCGACGCCCTCAAGGCCGTCGGGGCCACCCCGCCGCCCGGCAAGTACTTCGAGAACCTCGCGGACTTCGCCATCAACGACAACGCGACCGTGGAGAGCCCGATCGCCGTCACCGGCGTGACGGGCAACGCCCCGGCCACCCTCAAGGTGGGTGTGGACATCAAGCACACCTACATCGGTGACCTGAAGGTCGATCTGGTGGCGCCGGACGGCACCGTCTACACGCTGCACAACCACGCCGGCGGCAGCGCCGACAACATCGCGCAGACCTACACCGTCAACGCCTCCTCGGAGGTCGCGAACGGCACCTGGAAGCTGCGTGTCAACGACAACGCCTCCTCCGACACGGGCAAGATCGACGCCTGGAACCTGACCTTCTAGCGCAGGGCCCGGCAACGGGCCCCCGTCTCGACCACTCCGCCATCATGTGGCTCCTCGAGCGCTGCGGATCCCGGCCACTGTGCGCAGCGCCCGGCCGCCGCAAGCTCGTCGAGGTGAACAGGCCGAAGCCCCGCGCACGGTCCAGCGGCTCGACGACGACTTGGTCGACGCCTTCGCCGAACAGGCCGTCGTCGCTCCGCCCCAACGCCTTGAACGTGCTCGTGCCGTCGCCGGCCGCCGTCCAAGAACAACGCCGGGCCCTGGAGACCCGGATCGAAGCTCTGTTGGAGGTCCACCCTGCCGTCAAGGTCCTGACCTCGATGCCCGGCATCGGGGTCAGGACCGCCACAGCCCTCCGGACCACCCTCGGCGACAACACCTCGTTCCCGAGCGCCGCCCACCTGGCCTCAAACGCCATGCACCGCGGCCGCACCTTCTGCAAACCCACAACCCCACAGGCCGCTTGCCGAAGGACACGGAGGACCCCTGGCAGACCGCCCGTGCGAGTCCGATTGTCGAGGTTCGGAGGCGGTCAGGCTTACCGGGGGGCGGCGCAGGCCGGACATGACGGTCGGACCGATCGGCAGAAGCGGAAGGAGCGTGGGCGTCCGTCGGCTCAGGCGTTTTCGGGCCGTCGGAACGCGTCGGCGTTGCGCGCGCACCAGTCGGCGAAAGTCCGCGGCCTGCGTCCGAGCAACCGCTCCACGGTGTCCGTCCGGAACCCGACGGTGTCGGCGCGCATGAGGGTGAAGCCCTCCGTGATGGCGTCGGCGAGTGCCTGAGGGGCTCCGTCAGGGAAGCGGAACCGTACGACCTCGGCCGGTGTGGCCGTTTCCCGGACCTCGATGTTGCGGCCGATCGTCTCGGAGATGATCCGGACCTGCTCGGTGACGGTGAACATCTCGTCTCCGGTGAGGGCGTATTCCTTGTCCTGGTGACCCGCCTCGGTCAGGGCGAGGGCGGCGACCGCGGCGATGTCCGCGGGGTCGATCGGCGCGTAGCGGCCCGGGCCGACCGGGTCGAGGACGTAGTTTCCCTCGTGGATGGTGGTCAGCCAGTCGAGGGCGTTGGTCATGAAGCCGCCGGGCCGCAGGAATGTGACGGGTATGCCGGAGGCGCGGACGATCTTCTCGCGTTCGTGGTGCCAGCGTCCCATGGCGGGTATCGGGTCGAAGGTCACGTGGAAGGAGGACAGGTGTACGACGTGGTGCACCCCGGCGGCCTCGGCGGCGGCGATGGCGGCGGCGGTGTGGTCGGTGCCGATGCCCTGTGTGAGCAGGAAGAGTTCATCGACGCCTGCGAAGGCGGGAGCCAGTGTCGCGGGTTCCCCCAGGTCGCCGACGGCGCGCTCGGCGCGCTCGGGCAGTCGTGCGGCGCGGGCGGGGTCGCGGACGAGGAGACGTAACTTTGCGCCTTGCGCGTCTAGTTCGCGGGTGAGTTCCCGGCCGATGTTCCCGGTGGCTCCAGTGACCAGTATCATCGTGGCTCCCCAAAGTCGTTTGCCGTCTAACGAGTTCGAGGGGACGTTAGCCGGTGAATGATTAGCCGTCAATCGACTTGGGTGCGGCTCAGGCATCCGCTCCCGCACATCACCGAAAGGCCGCGATGCCAGAGTTTCTGGACCTGCACGGCAGAACATCGAAGGTGCTCCGGGCCCTGGCCGACGCGGCCATGCGACGCCACGGGCTGCACGTCGGACAGAACCACCTGCTCGCCGTGCTGTGGCAGCGGGACGGCAGCACGCCCGGCGAAGTCGCCGCCGCGCTGAACGTCACGACGCCCACCGTCGTCAAGATGGCCGACCGGATGACCGCGGCCAGGCTGCTCACCCGTCGTCGCGACGACCGGGACAACCGCCTCGTCCGGCTCTGGCTCACCGACACGGGGCGTGCGCTGCAAAAACCGGTCGAGGCGGAACGGCGGTTGATCGAGGAGAGGGTCACCGCGGATCTCACCGAGACCGAACGCGAATCCCTCTTGAACGCCCTGGCGAAGGTCCACCGGGCGGCGAGTGAGCTACTGAGCGAGCCCACCAATTGCGGCGACTCGGCCATCACCTGACGCTCCCACGCCCCTGCCTGACCAGATCCGACAAGCAGGGGCAGAAGCCGTTGTCGCTGCTGATCACCGCCGGGCAGCGCGGTGACAGTCCGCAGTTCGAGCTGGTCCTGAACGCGATCGGGGGCCTCGGCCTCGGGCATTGGGCGGAGCGGTGTGTATGGGGTTGCACCTTCCGTAGTGGCATGTGGTCCGGTGGACTTACGTCCCGACGCCTTGAGGAAGGTCCCTGCTCATGCATTCGTCTTTCGTGCCACCCCGCCAGGTCAAGATCGGTGACGCGGCGGCCTTCGCCGGCATCACGCCACGGGCGATTCGCCATTACCACGAGATCGGGCTGCTCCCCGAGCCTGAGCGGGGCGGCGATGACCGCCGCCGCTACGGGTACGAGGACATGATCCGCCTGCTGTGGATTCGCAAGACGGCCGATGCCGGGATCGCCCTGGACGACATCCGTGACGCCTTTACCACCGGCGCGGCTTCCTCCGGTGCGGACAGCGGAGAAGATATCGCGAGCATCCTGGAGCGGTTGGAGGAAACCCTCGCCGAGCAGGAGGCGGAACTGCGGCGGCAACGGACCGCCGTGCAGCGGATGCGCACCGAAGGCAGCCGGATGGGCCTTCTCTCCGACGTCGTCACCGAACGCCTCAAGAGCCTGCCCGAGGGCTCCCTGCGTCAGGCGGACCTGGACAGTCTGCTGGTGACTGAGCGGATCTTCGGCGCGCTCGGCGCGGCCGTCCAGGCCACCCGCTTCGTCGTCCTGGCCACGCATCCCACTCTGCGGGAGGATTCCGACCGCATCGATGACGCGGAGGAGGCACTCGATGACAGCGTCGCCGTCGATGATCCACGGGTGGCTCAAGTGGCCGTCGAGCGGCACGCCTTCGAAAGCGCCCTGCAGGCCGTCATCGAGGAGTCCGGCCTGGGCAAGGACGACGATGACCTCTTCGACGCCTGGGACACTTTGCACCCCGCCACCGCCGATGACGGCGAGGGCGAGGCCGACCTCAGCTCTGGCAGGCGGGAGGCTGACTCCATGAGCGTGTTCGAAGCCACCGGCAAGATGCCCTATGACTTCTCCCCGGCCCGCCTGCGCTGTATGGAACTGGCCGAAGAACTCTCCGCCCAGGACTCACCCGCTACCTGAAACACGGCCCACGCGTCACTCCGCGACCGGGAGAATCGAGACGCCTACCCGGACGACATGGCCTTCACCGCCGACGGCATCTGAAGGTGGACTTCGGCCGGGGGACGGTGGGCGTCCCCCGGCCGGCCGCATCTCCGTCATCCTCCCCGAGGCGACCGTCACCCCGTGGCTGCCCGACTTCGGCAGCCACGCCCGGCCAGCGAGCGGCGGCCGTCGCGGGAGGGCTCGTGCAGCGGCCGGCCGGCAGTGCCACGTGGATGTCGGTCCCGCGCAGGAAGCGGGCCGAGAGCGCGCACTGGTTCACTCCGATGCCGAATCACCCCGACGACGCCTTCTCCGCGCAGCAGTTCCAGCGCCGGGTACGCCCTGACGACCACCCGTGGCTGCACGACCCGGACCATCACGCCGAGCAGGCTCGCACCGAGTTCACACGAGACTTCCGGTGAGTGTGGGCGGCGTTGCCGGACGGCCCTCCAGGGGCCTGCTCGGTGACACGCCGGCGTTGCCGTCCGCACCGCGTGGGGGGGGGGCACGGCGCCGGCATCGGGGAACGCCGGTTCATGCGGCTGCCGAGGCTGCGACTGCCCGCTCACTCCTTCGTCGCGCCGGCGAGCATGCCGGACACGAGAGCGCGTTGGGAGAAGAGGAACACGATCAGAACAGGGACGATGGTCACCAGGGTGGCCAGGGCGAGTTCGGGCCGCATGATCTGGTTTCCCGCGCCGCCGGCGGTGTTGAACAGCGGCGAGGCGGCGAGCAGGTTGTTCAGCCCCACCTGTGCCGGGTATTGGGAGCTGTCGGGCAGCATCACGAACGGCAGGAAGAAGTTGTTCCAGTTGCCGACGAAGTTGAAGAAGCCGACCAGGGCGATCACAGGCTTGGCCAGCGGCATCGCGACGAGACGGAAGACCTGCCACTCCGAGCAGCCGTCGATGCGCGCTGCGGCCAGCAGGTCGGAGGGGACGTTGGAGGAGAAGTAGATGTAGGTGAGGTAGACCCCGAACGGGAAGAAGGAGAAGGGCAGGATGACCGACCAGATCGTGCCGTCCAGGTGCACGGCGTTCATCCCCAGGTACAAGGGCAGCACCATCGCGGCTGTCGGCATGAGCATCACGAGCATGGTGATGGTCAGCAGCATGCGTCGCCCGATGAACTGGGTGAGAGCCAGCGCGTACCCGGCCGGGATCGACGTCACCAGGGTCAGGGCCAGCGCGCCGAACGTGTAGAGCGCCGAGTTCAGCAGCCAGGTGAGGATGGCGCCGTCCTGGAATGCGTAGAGGTGGTGCCAGGTGTCGGCGACCGCGCCGAGAGAGCCGAAGGAGAACGGATCGTCCCGCACGATCTGGCCGTCGGTCTTGGTCGGGGCCAGCAGGAGCCACACCACCGGCACACAGAAGAACAGCGCGGACAGGCCCATGACGATGAGCCAGGCCAGCCGGGCGGCCAGTGAGCTCGGGCGGCGCTTGCGGCTCATGGGCTTCCTCGGGCTGGTGCGGGCGCCGGCGGTACGGGGCGGCGGGGTTCGGTGGGCTGTGGCCTTGGTAGCTGTGGTCATCCTTCGTCCCTGTCGAACAGGCCGGTACGGAAGACGACGAGCGCCGCGCAGGCGAGGCCCAGGATGAGGAGGTCGACGGAGAGCGCCGCCGCTCCGTTGAAGTCGCCCGCCTGGAAGGCGTATTGATAGGAGAGCTGGTTCGGTGACCAGCTGTCGGGGATCATGCCCCAGCTGGCGAGGGAGACCAGTTGCGGCTCGACGAAGAGCTGGGTGCCGGCGGCGAAGGCCAGGATCAGCATGTACGCGATCCACTTGGTGATCATCGGGATCTGGATGCGCAGGGCGATCTGGAGCGTATTGGCGCCGTCGATGCGGGCGGCCTCCAGGATCTCGTCGGGGATGCTGTTGAGCGCGCCGTACATGACCACGATCCAGCCGCCTGCCCCGGTCCAGAAGGCGATGACGGTGAACAGCACCGGCAGGTGATCGGGGGCGTTGACCTGGGCGAGCGTGTTCCAGCCGAAGCTCTTCAGCAGCCGGCCGACGGGACTGGCGGCCGGGTCGAGGAGGATCAGGAAGAGCAGGACGCTCGCCACCCCGGCGAGGGCACCCGGCAGGTAGAACAGGAACCGCAGGCTGGTGGAGGCCCTGCGCATGCGGCCGTGGAGCATCAGGGAGAGCAGCACCACCAGGATCATCAGACTGGCCAGCCAGACCACCAGGTACAGGCCGATGTGGAGGAAGGCTGGTCCGAAGCGGTAGTCGGCGAACGTCCGGGTGAAGTTGCCGATTCCGACGAGTTGGTGGCGGGAGTTGGACAGCGCCAGCCAGACCGCGTACCCGGTGGGCAGGACGCCGAAGGCGAGCAGGAGGAGGACGTAGCCGGAGACGAAGACGTAGCCGGCGCGTCCGACCGGGTTGCGGGCCGAGCGGCGGCCGCGGCGGCCACTCCGCTCCGTTGCGAGGTGGGTGGTCATCGGTCCGCTTCGCTAGTTGACGGTGTATCCGAGGGACTTGGCCTTGTCGGTGATGGCCGTCTGCCAGGTGTCCAGGGCGTCGGTGAGCGTCGTGCCGGAGTTCAGGGCCGGTATGACGGTGGAGGAGTAGATGGCTTCCTGGCTGTACTGGGTGGCGGACCAGCCGGGCCAGATCAGTTCCGCGGCCTCCTCGAAGACGGGGCTGATGTCATCGGCGAAGAAGCCGGTGCTTCGCTGGCCGGCGAGCCAGGCGGTGGCCGCCGGCTTGTACGCGGGGTAGGTGGCCGCCGTGGCCTGGTAGTCGTCCGAGGTCGTCATCCAGGTGACCAGGTCGGAGGCCGCCTTGAGGTTCTTGCTGTGGGAGGAGACGAACCAGAGACCACCGCCGACGTTGCCGGTGTAGTTCTTGGCGTCGCCTTCGAACTTCAGCGGCGAGGCGGCGGCGATCTGCCCCTTGGGGATCTTGAAGGTGGAGTTGAAGAGCACCTGGCCGTACCAGGAAGGGCCGGGGAGCATGAGGACCTTGCTCGCCTGGTTCTTGATGAAGCCGGCGCTGAAGACGGTGTCCTTGGAGACCGAGCCCTTGGCGATCAGGCCGTCGAGCAGCTTGGCCATCCGGGTGCACCTCGAATCCTGCAGGTCGACCTTGACCTTCTTGGCGCCGGTCGCGGTGCTGGCAGGGCACTGGCTCGCCCAGAAGTACACCTCGGGAGTCCAGGCGTCTCCGGCGGTTCCGACCAGGTAGCCGGGGTGCTCCTTGGCGGCCTTCTCGCCGAGGGCCTGGTACCCCTCCCAGGTGGTCGGGACGGAGTACCCGAACTCGTCCATGAGCTTCTTGTCGTACCAGAGCACGTTCTGCGCCAGGTCGTTGCGCAGGCAGTAGGTGTTGCCGCCGAAGGTGCAGGGGCCCAGCGCACCGTCGGCGAAGCCGTTGAGCGTGGACGGGGAGACCACGCCCTGGTCGACGGGAGCGGCATAGGGCGTCTTGCCCTGGGATGCCCAGGTGCCGTCGTTCACATTGGCACTGAACGCGACGTCGGGCCACCCACTGCCGGTCCGGTCGAACAGCTGCACCTTGGTCTGCAGGTCGTTGGCGCCGTTCGCGTCCCCGCTGTACGTGACGATCTTGAGCTTCACGTCCGGGTGCGCCTTCTGGTACGCCTGCACGCCGGGCACGCGGGCGGCGTCCGCCCAGACCGTGATCTCACTGCCCTGCTGCTGAGCCACGGGTTTGAACGCCGCAGGGGACGAAGTCGACGGGGGTGTGGGGTCCGCGCTGCCGCAGGCAGCGAGCGCGAGCAGGGAGACGGCGCCCAGGACGGCGCCGGCCGTGCGCCTGAGCGGGCGGCGGGAGGTAACCGGAACGTCGTCGTTCATGACTGACCTCAGCTCTTGGGAAACGGCGCGGTGCAGTGGGAGGCGCCGCGTTCGGGGTGTTCGAGACAGGCGGTCGGGCCTGGTGCTCCGGTCATCAGGCCCGGGGCGGGGTGACGGTTGCCTCGTCGACGAAGGCCTGAAGGGCGGGCGGGTAGTCCAGGCCCGCCGGAAGGGCGACGCCCGGACCGGTGGGGGCATGGACGATGCCGTGCGCGTCGATGCCGCTCTCGCGACTGATGGGGTTGCCCATGACCAGCGACTCGTAGTACGTGGTGTTCGAAATGGCCATGCACAGGTGTCGGTTGGGGATCTCTGGCCCGTGCACCTCTGCGCGCAGCCGGTAGGCGTCGGCGAGGTGTGCGGTGCGCATCGCGCCGGTGAAGCCGCCGCGCAGTTGAGTGGAGGCGCGGACTCCGAAGGTGGCGGCGCCGGCCTGGATGAAATCTGCCGAGTTCATGTGCGCCCCGTCGGAGGTCTCGGCCACGAGGAGGGGCACGGCCACCGCATCGGCGAGGCGCTTGTACGCGGTGACGCTGAACTCCCTCATCGGCTCCTCGTACCAGAGGTAGCCGGCGTCCGAGAGGGCGTGCCCGAGATGGATCGCGTCGGGGAGGTCGAAGCCCGCCGACCCGTCGAACATCAGCGGGATGTCGTCCCCCACATGTTCACGCAGAGCCACCGACAGGCGGGCGTCGCGCCGGGCGTCGCCCCAGGCGTGGAGCTTGATGGCCGGGTAGCCGAGTTCCAGGGCTTGGCCGGCGATGTCCAGGTACTCCTCGACCGAGGAGTAGGTGACCGTGGAGGCGTACGCGGGTATCGAGGTCCGGTATCCGCCGAGCATCTGCCAGGTGGGCCGGTCGGCGAGCCGTCCGGCCAGGTCCCACAGCGCGGTGTCCACCAGCCCCAGCAGGTAGAGCGGGAGCTCCTCGGTACGGTCCAGCTCCCACATGCGATGCCAGAGCCATTCCCGCTGCAGGGGATCCTGCCCCAACAGCTCCCTGCGCAGTACGCGGTCCAGCAGGTCCGCCAGGATGACACCGCTGCCACGCCGGGGGGACATCGCCACCCCTTCGACTCCTTCCTCCGTACAGATGCGCAGCACCGCGGCCTCGCCCGCGGACGGGCTGCCCAGGAGTCCGTCCCGCCAGACGAAGGGCGGACTGGCTCCTGGCACCCGGACGGGATGGCACTCGACTTCGGTGATGCGCACGGCGTGCACCCCTTGCAACGGGAGATAGTGCTGCGAAATTTTCGTGTAACGTAAGTCGTCATACGAATGCTGTCAAGAAGTTGCGCGCAGTAGACTCGCCGTCATCCGCACCAGCAAGGGGGCACGCATGGTCAAGGACAGCGTCGGCAGAGCAGGAGAGCCTCCCGTCCTCAAGCCCTGGCCCAAGCGTCCGGCTCGACTGGCGCAGGCCGTCATGGAGAGCCTGACCGACACGATCGTGTCGGGCGCCCTTCCTCCGGGATCGACGCTGCCGGTGGAACCCGATCTCTGTGAGACGTTCGGCGTCAGCCGCATCACCGTCCGCGAGGCGGTCAAGTCCCTGGAGGCCAAGGGGCTGGTCCTCGCCCGGCAGGGCTACGGCACCACCGTGACCCCTCCCGAGGAATGGAACCTCCTCGACCCCGTCGTGCTCGCCGCCACCGTCCAGCACGACGACCAACTCGTCGTCCTCGACCAACTGGTCGACATCCGGTCGACGCTGGAAGCGCAGATGACAGCCCAGGCCGCGGAGCTGGCCACCGACGACGACCTGCGGGCCATCGAGCGGCTGCTCGCACAGCTCGACGAGGAGACCGCCGTCCCGGCACGCTTCATCGAGACCGACGTGGCCTTCCACGACCGGATCCTGCAGGCATCGCACAACAGGCTCGGCCGCTCCATCATCCGCATCCTCCACACCCAGGCGCGGACGACATATCTGTACAACGGCACGCCGGACGCGACCGCCTGTGAGCGGGCCAACGCGGAGCACCGCGCAGTCGCCGAGCGGCTGCTCGCCCGGGACCCCGACGGGGCCGCACAGGCCATGGCCGCACACATCCAAACCGCGTGGAGCCGCCGCCGCCTGCCGAACGTGGGCTCCCCCGCCTCCTGAGAGCACTCGCACCGACCTCGCCCCCGAGCCGAACAGGCCGGGGGCGTTCGCACGTCCAGGTCCGGCCGATCCGGCGGCGCGCGACCTATTGACGAAATTCATATGACGTCTAATGTTGCATCCCTATTCCCCCTCCCCCTCTTGCCGCGGGGCTCTCCCCTGCCCGCAAAGAGCACCACGGGCCCCCTGAACCTCCCGGAAGGCGCCCCATGCGAACAACCCGCATCCGTCCCGCGCTTCCCCACCTCAGATCATGGATGGCCACAGCCGCCGTCCTCACCGCCTCGACCACCACGGTCCTGATCCAGGCCGGCCCGGCCTTCGCGGCCGGCACGACGCTCTACGTCTCGCCGAACGGCTCCGGCACCGCCTGCTCAGTGAGCCAGCCGTGCTCCGTCTCCCAGGCCAAGACCGCGGTACGGGCGATCAACGGCTCCATGACAGGTGACATCACCGTCGAGCTCGCCGACGGTGACTACCGGCTTACCGCGCCGCTCGCCTTCACCTCGGCGGACTCCGGCACAGGCGGCTACACGGTGACCTGGAAGGCCGCGCTGGGCGCCCGTCCCGTCATCACCGGAGCACAGAAGGCCACCGGCTGGACCGTGCAGGACCCGGCCAAGAACATCTGGAAGGCCGACGTCGGCGCCGGCCTCGACCCGCGCCAGCTGTACGTCGACGGCGTCCTGGCCACCAGGGCCCGCGCTTCGATCAACCGCTCCGACCTGACCGCGACAGCCGGCGGCTACACGTTCGCCAACGGCTCGCTGAGCTACCTCAACAGCCTCGCGCAGCCCGGCCGGACCGAGATCCACGGCATCGGATCCTTCACCGACCGCTATGCCCCCGTGACCGGCATCAGCAGCGGCGTCATCACCATGGCCCAGCCCTCGTGGGACAACAACACCTTCGGTTACGACACTCTGACGAGTCCCTTCCGGGCCGGCCCCCTCTACATCGAGAACGCCTACGAACTCCTCGACACGGCCGGGGAGTGGTACTGCGACACCGCTACCGGCACCCTGTACTACAAGCCGCTCACCGGGCAGGACATGAGTACGGCCGACGTCGAGGTGCCGAGGCTGCAGTCGCTCATCGGGGTCGGAGGAACATACTCCTCCCCCGCCACCCACATCGCCTTCTCGGGGCTGCAGTTCTCGGGCACCAGCTGGCTGGACCCCACCGCCCACGGCTACGCCAGCCAGCAGACCGGCGCGTACGTCTCCGGTACCTGGGACCGTCCGTCGGACGCGCTGACCTCGTGCCAGAGCGGCTGCCCGCTCTTCGAGGCGACACGCCCTCACTGGGACCAGATGCCTTCCGCCGTCCAGGTCTCGGCAGCCGACCACATCACGTTCACCGGTAACCGGTTCACCCAGCTGGGGCAGAGCGGCCTCGGCATCGGCAACGACGCCAACGCCCACACCACCGGCGTGGGACTCGGCGCCGACACCATCACCGCGACAGGCAACGTCTTCACCCAGGACGCGGGCGGCGGCATCGTCGTCGGCGGCCTCCAGGCGGACGCGCACCACCCCGGTGACAGCCGGATGACCAACCGGAACATCACACTGAGCAACAACCTCGTCCACGACGTGGCCTCGGAGTACCGCGACATGTCGGCCATCCTCGTCACCTACGTGAACGGCGCGGCCGTCTCGCACAACGAGGTGTACAACCTGCCCTACTCCGGCCTCACCATCGGCTACGGCTGGGGCGTCAACGACATCGGAGGCAGCCAGGACTACGTCAACCGGGGCCTGTACAGCTATCAGCCCACCTACACGACCGCGACCACCGCCGCGAACAACCACGTCACCGACAACTACATCCACGACCTCATGCAGCAGATGACCGACGGCGGCTGCATATACACCCTGTCGGCGTCACCGGGCAGCACCGACGAACGCAACTACTGCCACAGCAACAGCGGTTGGTTCGGCTTCTACCATGACGAGGGCTCCCGGAACTTCACGGACACCAACAACGTGTTCCGCAACACCGGCAGCTGGGGCCATGAGAACAGCAGCGCGAACAACAACACCGGCGCACTGACCCTGACCGACAACTGGACGAACAACAGTTCAGCGAACATCACCAACACCAACGGCCGCGGTGACGCGGTCAGCGGCACCGTCGTCGTCAGCGACGGCAACTGGCCGCCGGCCGCAAAGACGGTCATGGACAACTCCGGTATCCAGCCCCAGTACCGTCCGCTGACCACCGACCCCGTCAACTCGCCCTACAGCGCCCACTCCTCCACCCCCGCCGCCACCGGCCAGAGCGGCGGCCACTTCACGATCACCGACGCGGGCAAGGACGTCTGGGGCGCCGGCGGGCAGCACGACGACGCCTATGGCACCGTCTTCCGAAAGGGGGCGGCCGCCAACGGCGCCTCGGTGACCGCCCGGGTCGACAACCTGGACAACACCAACGGCTGGGCCAAGGCCGGCGTCGTCCTGCGCAACGACCTCACAGGCGACGGCTCCTCCCCCGGATACGCGACAGTGGTGGTGACCCCGAGCAACGGCGTCAGCTTCCAGCGGGACTCCAACGCCGATGGCTACCTCGACCAGCTCACGTCCACGGCTGCCACCGTCAAGGCGCCGGTCTGGTTGCGGCTCACCCGCACTGCCACCCAGGTGTCCGCCTACTACTCCACCGACGGTTCCACCTTCACCCAGGTCGGCTCGACGGTGACCCTGCCGTCCATGGCGACCACCCAGGACGCCGGCCTCATCCACACCGCGCACAGCACCACGGCCGGCAGCGCCACATTCAGCAACCTGCGCATCGTCACCTCTCCCTACAAGGCATACAGTTCCATTCCGGCCGCCGTCAGCCAAAGCGGCGGAGTGACCTCCCTGACCAGCGCGGGCATCGACGTATGGCGCTCCGGCGCGGCATACGACGACGAGTACTGCGCCGCTTACCAGACGGGCGCCGCCGCAACGTCCTCGACCATCACCGTCCGCGTCACCGGTCAGGACAAGACCAACAGCTGGGCCAAAGCGGGACTGATGCTGCGGAACGACATCACCTCAGCCGGCTCGTCCACCGGCTACCTCGTCCTCGCCACCACCCCCGGCCAAGGAATCGCCCTGTCATCGGACTCCAACGGTGACGGCTACCTCGACACCAACACCATCAAGACCGGAAGCGCCACAGTCGCACCTGTCTGGCTCCGCCTGGTCAGGAACGGCACGTCGGTCACCGGCTCCTACTCCGCCAACGGCACCACCTGGACCACTGTCGGCACCGCGACACCGACCGGAGCGAACAGCACCCTGGACGCGGGCATGTTCTCCACGGCCCACGCCGGCAGTACCGGCACCGCGACCTTCGGCCAGTTCTCCGTCAGCTGACGAGCAATCCGGGGCGCGACCTCCGGAACAAGCCCCGTGTGCCGGCGCGGCCTCCGCACCGGCACACGGAGCATCGTCATGCCCGGGCCGCCCCTGCGTGCGGCATGGCGCAACGACTTCATCAGCCGCCATCCGTCCACCTGGCTCACGAAGGTCCTCTGTTCCGGTCTCGCCGCAAGGGCGGCGAGACCAGTGCCGCGTCGGAGGGGATCACACACCGACAGGCGCGTTCCAGGGTTCCACGGCACCACAGAACATCTTACGAAGTCCTTACGCAGCCGCCTGAAGTGACAAATCCGCCTACGCTCGCAGCGTGTCGACCATCCGGAACATCCTCCTCGTCACTGCCGCGCCACTCATGCTGGCTGCGGCGGGCACCGCGCACCCGCATGGCCTGTCCAGGGCGACAGCGGCGGACTGGGCCCAGTTGCACATCGCGCTGCTGCCAGTCTTTCCCTTGCTCACGCTCGGCCTCCTCCTCCCTCTGTGGCACCGCCCCCGACCAGACCTCGCAGGCTTCGCCACGGTGGTGGCCTGGGCGAGTGCGTTCACGTACGCGACCTTCTACACCGGCCTCGACGCGGTGGCCGGCATAGCGGCGGGAACCGCGGTCGAGCACGCCGCCGAGACGGCGAACACAGGGGCGATCAAGTACCCGCTGTACCACACGGGTGAGTCGCTCGGGCGGGTCGGCGCCTACGCCCTCCTCGTCGCTGTCGTGGCCACAGCCGTCGCACTCTTCCCCGAACACGGCGTGCGCGTCGCGCCCGGCACGGTGGTTCTTCTGGTGGCCGGGTGGTCCTTCATGGACAGCCACATCTTCTGGCCTCGCGGCGTATGGACAATGGTCGGCTTCGCACTCGGCTTCGCACTGCTCGCTGCTGGGACCAGAAGTAGTGCGCCTGTTCCACGCGGCGCCTGAGCGGCACGGGACCTTGTGGGTGTGGTCGTCGCAGAAAAACCAGCCTTCGGGGCGCGCGGAGTGCCGGTCGCAGGGCCGTAGTCCCGGGAGCCGCACTCCGGTAGCGTACCGACTGGACGGTTCGGTCGGTTGACGTGTCCGACGCACCGTCATGTGCTCGACGACCACCATCGTTTCATCCGCCGCAGGACGGAGAGGCCGCTCATGACGCATGACACGGACCGCGACAGCCCAGCCCTCGCGCGCGAGACCTGGAGAACTCTCGAGCCCTACCACGGGGCCGTCTACTTCTCGCCCGAAGCCGCCACCCGCTACGCCGAGTTGGGCGTGGACGCCAAGACGGGGTACTTCGCGTCCCGCTCGGCCGCGCTCGGCGCCGCCTCGGCGGACCTGGTGATCGCCACGTTCTACAACTTCAATCCGCAACTGGTGCGCCGGGCCATACCCGCGGCATGGGAGGCCGCCACGCCGGAGCAATTCGCCGCTGCCCGGCTCACGGGGATCGATGCCACGCTCCGCCGCATCCTCGGCCCCGACGTCTCGTCACCGGAGATGGCCCGCGCGGCGGAACTCGCCCGTGCCATGGCTGAAGCAACTGTGGGTCACCCGCAGGGCCGCCCCCTCTTCGCCGCGCACGCCGCACTGCCGTGGCCGAGCGCGCCCCACCTCGTGCTGTGGCACGCGCAGACTCTGCTGAGGGAGTTCCGTGGCGACGGTCACGTGGGGGCACTGCTGACCGCCGGACTGAGCGGGATCGAAGCTCTCGTCACGCATGCCGCCGCAGGCGACGTCGACGCAGGGGTGCTGCGCGACTCGCGGGCGTGGACGCCCCAGCAGTGGGACGAGGCCGTGCAGAACCTGCGTGAGCGCGGATGGCTCGCCGACGGGCCTCACCTGGCGCTGTCCGAGGACGGTGCGCGGCGCAGGGCGGAGATCGAGCACACCACCGACAGGCTGGCCGCCCTCCCCTACCTCACCCTCGGCCCTACGGCCTGCGCCGAACTGAGCTCGTTGGTCAGACCTTTCAGCCTTGCGGTGGCCAAGGAGCTCCTACCGTGGGCAGTCGGCCGCCTGAGCGTGGGGAGCGCTTGAGGAAGTCGTCGCGACCAGGTTGGACAAGTCCGGGAAAGAGGCACAGTCAACGCCTCTGGATCGGGCCTTGGTCGGTGGTGGCGCGGGAGCCCGCCGAGTTCCGGGAGCTCGTCCTCGAAGTCGCGGGCGGCACTGCTCTTCGGCGGTGAAGGGGCGCGTGCCGGGCTGGCCGTCGCCCTGACCAACTCCCGCGCCGTCCTCTTTGCCGCACGCACCGACCGTTGAAGTCGGCGACGACACAGCGCAGTCGGCATCGCGAACGGGCACGGGACCAGTCCGCCGCCGACCAGCTGGGCCTGCGCAGAGTCCGGGTCGCCGGCGGCTCCACCGAAGCCGCATGCGCGGGTGACATGACGGGAGAACGGCCTCTGGGTCGTCTGCCGGCATGGTGAACGAGGTTCGGCCGACTCCGGCGGGCACTGCGTCTCTCGATCGGTGCGGGGCGGGCGGATGTACGGCGCCGTCTGCCCGCGCGCCGAGAGACTCCGCCTGTTCCACACGGACCTCACCAGGGTGGCGCCGCGTCTGCATCCCGCGTGATTCGGCCAGTTGCGTAACTGCACTGCGTCAAAGCCCAGTTACCGGTGCGTAGAGTAAAACGGTTGTCTGAAGGTGCTTGAAAGAAGGGATCGTGGGGTGCGTCGGTCGGTTGGCGTGACGGTGGTGACGGCGGGGATGGGTCTCGCGTTCTGGTTGGTCCTGGGACCTTCGTCCGACTGGGAAGGCGCCGATGATCGCCTGCGACCCGATCTTGCTCTCGTCGGCGCTGGACCGCGCTCGTGAGACGCTGCGCGGCATCGGCACGCGCTGGGGGCAGAAGCACCCCCGGAGACGTCCGGACCGTCGGCGAGGAGGGCCCGCCGGAAAACGATCGCACAGTCGATGCCCCCGTACCCCAGACAGCGAGCTGACAGCCATGCGCACCGTCCCTGCCTGCATCCTCGGCAGCGCCGACGAGACTCCGATCGTCACCGGCGCACACGACCCCGACACATACGTGGAGATCGGGTCTTTCACCAAGGTCATCACCGGAACCGTCCTCCAGCAACTGGCCGAGCGGGGCGTGCTGACGCCTGACGACCCCGTCGAGCGATGGCTCGGCGCTCCGCCGGGAACCGGGGTCACCCTGCGTCATCTGGCGGAGCACACCTCAGGTCTGCCCCGGCTTCCCCCTGGCACGTCACGGCGCGACCCGTACCGGTCGTTCACCGACGACCGGCTGCGCGACCTGGTCGCCCGCCTCGACCTGCTCACCGTGGACGCCGCGGGACAACGCGAGGAGTACTCCAACCTCGGCTATGCCGTGCTCGGCGCGGCGCTCGTGGCGGCGGCCGGGCAGAAGTACGAGGAGCTCGTCGCCGAACTCGTGTCGGCACCTCTTGGACTGCCGCCGCACGCCATGAGCGCCACACCGCCGAAGAAAAGTCGGCTGCTGCCGACCCGATGGTTCGGACGCACGGTGAAACCGTGGACGATGACCGGCGCAATCCTGCCCGCCGGCGGCCTGTGGGCGACTCCCCGCACACTGGCACGCGTGCTGACGGGTCTGGTACTCGAGCGTTCACTCGGGGATCCCGCGCTCGGCTGGCAGCGCACCGGACCCCTGCCCGTGATCTGGCACAACGGAGCGACGGGCACGGCGTCCGTCTTCGCCGGCGCCGTCCCGGACGGGCGCTGGACCGTGGTCCATCGTCTGAGCGGTGACTCCGATGAGACAGATCGCGTCGGCCTGGAGTACCTGCGCACGGCGAAGACGCAGCGAAAGGAGTGAGACCGCCTTCAGGCCGCGTTCGAGATCGCGTCGTAGGACAATCGGGCGGTGACGCGACCCTTGAATCGTGACCGCTCCCTCGAAGAGCTTGAACACGACCGCTGGCCGGCCTCGTCAGCCGACGCCGGCCGCCTTGTCGCCACTGCCCACGTCCTGCGGCGTCGGCCGATCGGCGAGCTGGCCGTCGAGGACTTGCGCTTGTTGATCGGGCAGGACGTGGGACTGCCGTACCTCCTGCCACTGGCCCTGGAGTTGCTGCGGGACAACCCGATGGCAGAGGGGCACCTGTACGAAGGCGATCTGCTGGCCGCGGTCCTCACCAGGAGCCCGTCGGCCTGGACCGAGTTCCCCGAACTCGGCCGAGAACTCCGCGTGATCATCTCGAAGTCGACCGACCTGCCGCCTGACCTGCAACAGAAGGTCGAACGGTTCCTGGCTCCATAGAGCACCGCCGCGGGACGCCGGGGGAGGCTCCGGCGCCGCACCGGATCACGTCGACGACGAACTGGCCGGGGAGCTTGCCACCCCGCATCTTCCGGCAGGCCTCGATGGCTGCGGCCGCCAAAAGACGGCTCCAGCAGGCCCGGTTCCTCTTCGGCGCGGGCGGCGCGTACGGGCGTCCAGCGTGGACCGCGGCACCTGGCACATGACGGCCGGCCTGCCGTATGCGGTCCGCGCCGCGAGCGGCCTGCGCGGGCCGAAACTCCCCAACGCGGGACGCACTGTTGCCGGTGTCGTCGAGGAGGTCGGCTCCGGCGTCACCGGGTTCGCGCCGGGCGACGAGGTATACGGCACAGCCGCCGCCGCGTTCGCCGCCGCCCGCCCCGACAGGGGCGCCCCCAAGCCGGTCGGGCTCGCTTTCGACGTTATCCCGGCCGGTCGGGGGCCGTGGGCGTGCCGGGCTGGTCGCCGTGAGCGAGCGCAAGGCCCCACGCGGAACCGGAACGGTGCCGGTTGGCGTCTGTCCAGCCTGATGACCGGACTTATGGAGGGGGCGCCGTGAACGCCGTGATCGGAAGCGGCCGGCCGACAGTCGGCGCAGCGGGCGGCCGCGTCGGTGAGATCCTGTGGCCGCAACTCTTCCGGGACGCCCCCCGCGTCCGCTCAGCTGCGTACGGCCTGGCCGGACTCGTCCTGGAACTCTCCATCGGCATGGCGTTCGACACGTACTACTGGTCCGACAGCAACTGGACCCGCCACCCGCTGGGCTGGCCCCTGGCCGTGTGGATGGCCCCGTCGATCTGGCTCATGAGCGGGGCCCTTGCCGGCGCGTTCACCGCGCGGCGCGACAGCGTTCCACGCCGGTCGCTGTCCGGCCTTGCCTGGATGGTGTCCGTCATCACGAGCCTCGGCCTGCCGCTGGTGCTGGTCGTCAGCGGCGCCGACCTCTGCGAAACGATTCCGCCCACGGTACCGGCGTACCTGGAACCGGCGCTCATGGTCCCGGTCTGTCTCGCGGCCTCGCTCGCCATCGGATCGCTGGCCGCTGCCGGCGCGTGGGCCGTGACACGGCACCGGATACACCGCGTCGCGCTGTACGCCGTCTGGCTGGCGACCGCCGGAGTATCGGTCTTCCTTCTCCTCGCGCCGATCCTGGCCGCGTCCCCCACGTGCAGTCCTATCGTCGGGGGTTGACGAATGGCCTGTTGCCGCGACGCCAAAGGCCCGGCCGGACGGATCTGACGTGAGAGGGCGGCCTGAGAGGGCGGTACGTGAGCTGACGCCGTGTCGGGCTTTCGGTTGGGGCAGGCGGACTGGTCGCGGGTTCGCTGGGTGGTTATGGCCTCAGTTGGGTGAACACGCCCTGCTCGGTTTCGACCAGGATCCCGCGTTCGGCCAGCCGCTTGAGTTTCAGGCGGATGTTGTTGATGTTGTTGGGCGCGATCTCCATGTCCATCACCTCGCATACCGCCCGCGCCCGCAGCGGGGCGTCGGCCGTGGCGAACACCGCCATGATCTGCTGGTAGGCCTGGTGGTCCGGCAGCTTCGGAGTCGGCGGCGCGGGCGGCTGTGGATAGGGCAGTTCCAGCAGCGTCTTGCGGGTGATCCGGATCTCCTCGGCGGCCTTGTCGAACGCGTCCAGCAGCGCGGTCAGCTCCGCGATACGCTCCCGGGCCGCCTCGGCCTGCGCGGTGATCTCCCGCCTCCGCTCCTTCAGCACCGCCCCCAAGGTCAGCTCCCCGCCGGTCATGCGCCGCGCCAGGTGGGGGTGGAGGTTGCCGTCAGCGTCCTCGGCATCCGGTCGCTCATGGCCCAGTACACCCTCGACTCGGCCGAGCCGGGCTGATGCTCGTGATCGCGCATCAGCCTCCGGTGCAGATCAAGATCCGTTCGTCTGCTCCACCACCCATCTCCTGGGCTGCGGAACGAACCCGCTGTCGCCGGGGTGGCGTTTCACCACCTCGACCTCGAGGCCCACCTTCTCCCCGTGGTCGGCGACGGCGGTCTTGAACCCCTGGTCCACCAGGGCCTTCTTCACCGTGCCCGGCTCGGTGCCGGCCACCACACCGTCCAGCAGCGCGATTCCGGCGGCGGCGGCGTGGGCGGAGGCGGCCAGCACCACCACCGCGATCACCAGGCCCAACACGTCAACGGCCAGGCCGCGCTTGCAGCCTGGCACTTTTTTGCCGCGTCCCGTCCGGTCGTGTTCGCGGGCACCCCGGCAGCCGCATGCAGGCTCTGGGCGCCGAGCACCACCAGACTGGGGTCGGCCGACCGGCCTTTCTTCTCGCGGACCTGCCAGCGCAGCAGGTCGTGGATGGTCTGGTCAGTGCCGTCGCCGCGCCACTCGTAGAAGTAGTACTTCACCGCGCCGACGGGCGGCAGGTCGTGGGGGGAGGTAGTCCCACTGGCAGGCGGTGCGGGACTGGTACAGCAGGGCGTTGACGATCTCCCGCATGGCGTAGTTGCCCTGGTGGCCGCTGATGGAGGGGTGCTGGGTCTTCCAGGCGGTGATCACGGGCTCGATCAGGGCCCAGCGCTCGTCGGACAAGTCGCTCTTGCAGGGCTGGCGGTCGCTCACGGGGGACACTCCAGCACGGCCGAGCCGCCTGGTCGGCGCTGATGCGGCGGTCCCACACGTTCCGGTAACGACAGATACAACATCACGTCACATACCGCCCTCTCACAGCACTGACGGCACGGCGCACGCAGACGTGACAGGCACCCGGAAAGCTCCCTGGCGTGCGCCGCGATGCCTTGCCACTGGTTCGACCGCTGACGCACCGGTGGAATCGACCGACACTCCAGCTGATTTCGTCGGACTGTCTGTCGCTGCGCGCGGGGGTGGCGCTCACCCGCCCTTTCCGGCGCCGGTCATCAGGGCGAGCACGCTGTGCGGTGCACGGTCGTCGATCATGAGCCGGTAGAAGCCGTCGTCGTCCGCTTCCACATCCGCGGTGCGGGCGAACATGGCTTGCTCGTACGCGGCGAGGGCGGCCTCCGCGTCACCAGGGTGCGCGGCGAGGGCCCGGCCGAGTTCCGCGCCGTCCTGCATGGCCGAGTTGGCGCCTTCGCCGTTCGGCGCACGCAGGTGTGCGGCATCGCCGAGCAAGGTCACCCCCGGTACGCGGTCCCAGCGATGTCCGGCCGGCAGCGTGAAGATGGGACGCAGGACCGGCGGGGTGTCGCTGTCGCTGATCAGGGCGGTGAGTTCGCCGGCCCAGCCGTCGAACTCCTTCGCCACCCGTGCGGTGAGGGCTGCGACATCGGTGGCGTCCAGGTCGGCGAGCCAGTCCTGCGGCTTCTTCAGCTGCGCGTAGGTGTGCAGGGTGCCGCCGCTCTCCCGGTGGGCCAGCAGTCCCCTGCCCGGTGCGAGCGCGAAAAGCGATCCGGCTCCGACCGCCTCCGCGGAGGCGGGATGGCGGGCTCCTGCATCGAAGAGGAACGTCTCCACGCTGCAGACGCCGAAGTACTGCGGTGTGGCGTTCGAGAGCAGCGGCCGCACACGCGACCAGGCGCCGTCGGCGCCGATGAGCAGATGTGCGACCACGGTGGCGTCGTCGGCGAAGGTCACCTGGTGGCAACCGTCGGCGAAGGCCCGCACGGCGGTGGCCTTGTGGCCCCAGCGGACGGTGCCGTCGGGCAGGGAGTCGAGCAGCATCTGCCGCAGTGCGCCGCGTGGCACCTCCGGGCGTTCGCCGGTTCCGGTATCCGGCAGGTCGAGCAGCACGTTCCCGGCCCGGTCCAAGACCCGGTATGCCTCGCGGCCCGGCAGGACCAGCTTGCGGAACTCCCCCGTCAGGCCGACTGCTGCCAGGGCGGCCTGCCCGCTCTGGGGGTGCAGGTCGAGCAGACCGCCCTGGCGGCGGGCGTCCGGCGCAGGCTCCGCCTCGTAGACCGTCGCCTCGATGCCGTGCACGTGCAGTGCGCGGGCCAGCGTCAGGCCGCCCAGGCCCGCCCCGATGATCGTGACCGGTGTCGTCATGGTTTCCTCCCTGGCCCCTCGCGGGGGCGGTCGACGCCTTGTTGGATCGTCGCTCCAATCACACTACACGGAGTTGGATCGACGCTCCATGGCATGCGATGCTGGCGTCATGGCGAAGAGGACAGCGAAGGGATCTGCGCGAGCCCCGCGGCGGACGGACAGCCTGTCGAGGGAGCTGATCATCCAGACCGCGATCGAGATCCTGGACGGCGGCGGCGAGAAGGCGCTGACGCTGCGCGCGCTCACCGTGCGACTGAGCACCGGCTACGGGGCGATCTACCACCACGTCGCGGACAAGAGCGATCTGCTCGCCACGGCCACCGACGACGTCATCACCGGCGTGGTGTCCGGCGCGGTCGCCGACGCGGACCCCCGCACCGCACTACGCCGCCTCACCCTCGGCCTGTTCGATGCGGTCGACGCCCACCCCTGGGTCGGTGCGGAACTCTCCCACCAACCGTGGCGGCCCGCGCTGCTGGACTTCTACGAGAGCGTCGGCCGACTGCTGCACGCCCTCGACGTTCCGGAGCGGGTGCGCTTCGACGCGGCCGGCGCGCTCGTGAACTATGTCCTCGGCGTCGCCGCGCAGAACGCTGCGAACGCACGGCTGAGCGCAGGCGGCGACACAGACCGGGAGAGCTTCCTGGAGAACGCTGCTGCGCAATGGGCGCAGATCGACCCCGGCCGGTACCCGTTCGTGCACGCGGCGGCGACTCGACTGGGCGAGCACGACGACCGCGAACAGTTCCTCGTGGGAGTCGACATCTTCCTGGCCGGTATCTCAGCCCTGCACTAAGAACCCCTAACAAAATGATCTTCGAGGTGGTTGGATCGCTCCGGGACGGATGATCCGGGGGTGCGGAGTGGCGCGGCCGAAGCCGTGGGAAGTCGACGACGAGCTGTGGGCGGTGGTCGAGCCGCTGCTGCCCAGAGTCGAGCGTCGGGCTCGGCATCCTGGGCGCAAGCGGCATCCGGACCGGCTGGTGTTCCAGGGCATCCTGTTCGTGCTGCACACCGGGATCGCCTGGGAGCACCTGCCGCAGGAACTCGGCTTCGGCTCGGGTATGACCTGCTGGCGCCGCCTGGCCGAGTGGACGGAGGCCGGGGTGTGGCCCCGGCTGCATGAGGTCCTTCTCGCCCAGCTGCGTAGCGCGAATGCCCTGGACTTCTCCCGTGCGGCGGTCGACGGCTCCCACATCCGGGCGTTAAAGGGGGAGCCAAGACCGGACGAAGCCCCGTCGACCGGGGCAGGACGGGCAGCAAACACCACTTGATCACCGATGCCACCGGCATCCCGCTCGCGGCCACCCTCACCGGTGGCAACCGCAACGACGTCACCCAGTTGATCCCGCTGCTGGAGGCCGTGCCGCCGGTGCGGGGCAAGCGGGGCCGGCCCCGGCGCCGCCCGGATGTGGTGCTGGGCGACCGCGGCTACGACCACGACAAGTACCGCCGTCTGGTCCGGGATCTCGGTGTGAAGCCGCTGATCGCCCGTCGGGGCACCGAGCACGGCTCCGGGCTCGGCACTCAACGCTGGGTCGTGGAGCGCGCGTTCGCCCATCTGCACTGGTTCCGTCGTCTGCGGATCCGCTGGGAGATCCGCGACGACATCCACGAAGCCTTCCTCACTCTGGCCTGCGCGCTCATCTGCTGGCGACGCCTGAAGTCATTCCGATAGGAGTTCTAACAGACCACGACGTTCGCCGCCCTCTCCCGACTGTTCCGCAACTCGTCTGCAACGCGGGTGCGGCTTTCGGTTCGGGCCGGGCACCCATGCCCGTTCGATGGTGTGACCTGCACGCCTCTCCGCTACCAGGTGCCCCGCTGCATCACGCGTGGCCGCCCGTAGAGCGAGTCCGTTCGCCCTTGTCCTCGAGATGGGTCGGCGCATGGATGTCGAGCGCTGCGCATGACGAACGGGCAGCCGTGTATGTGCGGAACCGGCGGCACGGAGATCACTCACAGATGCGCTCCAGCGTGCCGAGGGCCCCAGGTCCATGGACCATCGAAGGTAAGGGCGCACCTTTGCGTGCGGTCGATGGAGTGGAGATCACTCAGGGTGACAGGCGGTGATCCGTCCTCTGGGTTGGCGCCATGTCAGAGGCGTGTCGATGGAGGCCCCTGGTGACCGGGCGGGAGCGACGTGATCCGTGTGCTGCTTGTCGAGGGGACGGAGCTGCTGCGCGGGGCACTCGCCGCCTTGCTGGCCCGTGAGAAGGACATCGACGTGGTCGCGGTGTGCCCGGGACACGAGCAGACGGTGGCGCGGGCGCTGTCCCACCGGCCCGATGTGGTCGTCATCGACAGCGACGGAGGTGAGGACGGAGCGCTCGGCACGTCACGGGAACTGGCCCTGCGGTTGCCGCAGGGCCGAACGTTGCTGGTGACCCACGCGGTGACCGCCGAGTTCCTTCGGCAGGCGCTGGCCCTGCACGTCATGGGCCTCATCGGAAGGAACGGTCCCAGCGACACCTTGGCGACGGGGGTGCGCAGAGTTGCGGCGGGTGAGCGGTTCGTCGACCCGGAGCTCGCCCTGCAGGCGCTCAGCTCCGCGGAGAGCCCGTTGACGCCCAGGGAGCTGGAGGTGCTGCGGCTGGCGGCGGACGGCACGCCGACCCGGGAGATCGCCGAGCGGCTGTCGTTGTCGGTGGGGACGGTCCGTAATCACCTCAACGCCGTCTCCAGGAAGACCTAGGCACGCAACCGCATCGACGCCATCCGGATCGCCCGGGAGGCCGGGTGGTTGTAGGCGCCGGGAACCGACGCTCTGGGAGGCGGAGCTCGGAGGGGAACCAGGGCCGGACGCCCCTCGCCGCGGCGATCCTTTCGGTCCGCCGGTCCAGGCCTGCCGTTTGCCTCATGCCGGGCTCGGAGGTGACTCGGGGGCGATGGCCCCGGTGCCGCGCCGCGGACGGTTCGCCGATGGGTTTTCCGCGGAGGGTCCGCCGATGAGTTTCCGGCGGACGTGCCGTCTACCCGTCGACGAAGGGAGCGCACCATGCGCAAGATCATTGTTTGCACGTTCCTGACGCTGGACGGCGTCATGCAGGCGCCGGGTGGTCCGGACGAGGACGCCGAGAGCGGCTTCGAGCACGGCGGCTGGCAGAAGCCGGTGAGCGACGACGAGGTCGGCGCGGCCATCGCCGGTTGGTACGAGCACTCCGACGCGATGCTGCTCGGCCGCAAGACGTACGAGATCTTCGCGTCGTACTGGCCGACCGCCGATCCCGACAATCCGTTCACGCACCGGATGAACAGCATGCACAAGTACGTGGCGTCTCGGACCCTGACGTCCGTCGAGTGGCAGAACTCCACGCTGCTCCAAGGCGACACCGTCGATGCCGTACGGGAGCTGAAAGCGTCCGACGGCGGCGACCTCAACGTCGTCGGCAGCGGCGACCTCGCCCAGACGCTCATGCGGCACGACCTCGTCGACGAGTACCGGCTGACCATCCACCCCGTGATCATCGGCACCGGCAAGCGGCTGTTCGCCGACGGCGCGATCCCCAGTGCGCTGGAGCCGGTCAGCGTGACGACGACGAAGGGCGGCACCGTCGTCGGCGTCTACCGGCCGAACGGCAAGCCCACCCACGACAGCTACTAGCCAGTCTTCTGAGTCAGGAACTCGTCCTGCAGTTCTGGCCCGACGCTCAAGTGCCGTCCGTGCCGTGCAACAGTCCCCTTTCCTCTTCTCCGGCATGCCTGAGCGCTACGAGGGGCGTGAGGAGGTCCGCGCGGGCTGTCGAGCGGCGGTCCGGAACGGTCGGTTCGTGCCTGTCCGTCACTCCATGGACGGGCACGGTGCGGCTCACGCGATGGCTCCCCTGACGGTCGTGGACGCCAGACTCGGCAACCACCCCTGAGTCTGAGCCTCTGCCATCGGACGCGTTCGTCCAGCTAGTCCAGCCGGTCCAGGGCCGTCTCAGGCCGTGTCGGTCGGATGGTTCCCGTGGTCGCTGGGGCAGCGTCCGGCGTTTCGGTCGTCGCGTGGTCCCAGTGGCCGATCAGGTCGCGGTAGAGGGCGCAGTCGGCCATCAGACGGTCATGAGTGCCCAGGTGGTGGCGCGGGCCGTCCAGCACGAGGACGAGGTCGGCGCGCAGGGCGGAGCTGATCCGGTGGGCGCAGACGATCAGGGTGGCGGGGCGGGCGGCGAAAGCGTGTTCGACCACGGCCTCGGCGGCCGGGTCGAGATGGCAGGTGGCCTCGTCCAGCAGGAGCAGCCGGGCCGGGGGAAGCAGGGCGCGGACCAGAGCGATCAGCTGGCGCTCCCCGGCGGAGAGCAGGGCCGGGTCCACCGGTGCGTCGTAGCCGCCCAGGCGCTCGGTGAGGGGGGCCGCTCCGACGGCGTCGACTGCCGAGTCGAGGTCGGCCGGTGTGGCCGTGGGGTGGAGGTAGGACAGGTTCTCGCGCAGCGTTCCGGTGAAGACGTACGCCTCCTGCGGGATCAGCACGCGCGACCCTGACAGTGCGTGCCCACCCGCCAAAGGTTCCCGGCCCGGGGAACGGACGGGGACGCCGCCCACCAGGACAAGGCCCGACCGCGGCTCCAGCATCCCGGCGATGAGCGCGGCGAGCGTGGATTTCCCGGAGCCGCTCGGGCCGACAACCGCCAGATGGGCGCCCGGCGTGAGAGTGAGGTCGAGGTCCCGGATGACGGGTTCGGCCGACCTGGCGTAACCGAAGGTGACACCGCGGAGCTCGACGCCGCCGTCCTTGGGCGACCGCTCCCCCGACACGTCGGCGCCGGTGAGCAGTGTGCCGCGGAGTTCGGCGGCGGTGGCGGCAGCGGCTGCGGCTGCTTCGGGCGTGTGCGGGGGAGCACCCGGAGCCGTTGACCGGGGAGCCGCCGCGGACACGGTTCCCGTCGCCCCCGAGGTCGTCGGCGCCACCGCCGTCGTCTCCAGGATGCGGGCGGTGGTGACGAGGAGCCACAGGCCGCTGGCGCCGACTCCGCGGACGAAGTGCTGCAGGGCCGGTTGAAGGCTCTGGGAGAGGTAGGTCAGGGCGCCCAGGACGGCGCCGGTGGTGATTCCGCCGCGCAGCAGCCAGGGGGTGCCGGCCAGGATGAGGACGACGGGGAGCCATCCGCCGATGCCCAGGGCGGCGGTGCGCAGAGCGGTGAGGCGGGCCAGGGCGCGGGCCGCGTCGCCGGCCGCGTCGATGCGGGCGTCGACCCGACGGCGTACCAGATGCTCGGCGCCGCAGGCCGTCACGTCCCGCAGTCCGTCGGCCATCTCGGTGACCCCTTCGGCGATCGCCTCGTCGGCGAGCACGACCGTCCGCTGGCGGGCCGCGAGGGCGCGCAGGGCCAGGAGGAAGAGCGTGAGGCCGGCCATGAGGGGCGGCACGACGAACAGGAGAAGAGCGGGATCGAGCGCCGTCAGACCGATCAGCACGCTCACGGCTGTGACCGCGAACGTCTGCACGAACATCACGACCGCCGCGTACGACTCGCGGGCGATCTCCACCTGTTCGGTCAGCCGGGCCACCCCGGCCGTGTCGGAGGGTCGGCCGAGAAGGGCGGAGCGGCGCAGTGTGCCGGTGGTGACGAGAGCGACCAGGTCGTCCCGGAAGGGTTCGACGACCTCGGCCAGTTGCCGCGTGGTCTGCCGGGTGCCCCAGGCGCCGACCAGTGTGGCGACGGCCAGCAGCCCCAGCCAGCCGAGGCCCTCGCGGACGTGGCCGGCGAGGAAGCCGTCGTCGACGGCCCGGGCGACCAGCAGGCCGGAGAGCAGCGCGGGTACGGCCTGGACCAGCGACCAGCCGGCGAGCCGGGCGAACGGACGACGGCGTGTGCGCAGCGTGGAGCGCAGCAGCCGGCGCGCGCCCGCGTTCACGGCCTGCCTCCACGGCGCCGCGACACCGGCCGTCCGCTGTCGCGGGAGGCAGCCGGATGCGGGCGGGGTCGGTCGTGCGAGGCCCCTGCGTCCGCCGGGGGGTCCGCCGTCGGGTCCGACCGCGCCACCGCGTCATGGGGACGATCACCGGTCGGCGGTCCTGTGGACGGCCGTCCCGGAGCGGGTCGAGGTCGGCGGTGAACTGATCGCGGTCAGTGTGTCCGCGCACGCCACATGGGGCAGCCCCGGCCACTCCCCCAGATCCCCGTCCGCAGGACCACCCCACACCCATCAGACAGCGAACGTCCATGAAGGAGTCCCCTTCGTGCATGAGCTGGCAGACATGGCTGCTTTCCGGTGAAAGGCCCTGCTCACGAAGCCCGTGCCACTACGGTGTCGGTCTACTGGCGAGGGGGGATGCATGGTGACTGCTCCCGGTCGCTCACTGCCGGATCCGGTGTGTGTGATGCCTCGGGATCTCGGTCGTCGGCGGTCGCGGTCGCCGCGTCGACGCCGCCAGGAGCGACCGGCCAGCGACCGGCCGAGGACATCTGCCGGCCAAGGACATCGGCCGGTCGAGCCGGTGGAGGACCGGCAGCACGATAACCGGCGGCACCGCAGGGGCTGCGGGGCGCGAACGACCGGCAAAGGCTCTGACTGCCGCGTCCGCTTCCTCGATCCGATCCCATTCGGACCCCTGGACAACAGACATCCGATGACCCGTCACCGTCTCGAACGAAGAAAGAGATCCATGGTCAAGCAAGAAGGGCGTCCGCACCGCAACGGCCGTGCGACGAGGCCAGGCCACACAAGCGTCGGCCGAGCCAGACGGACGTCCGGCAAGTTGGTGCGCATGTACCGCCGCTACCACGCGTGGCGCGCCCCGTTCCCGCTGTGGGCGCGGATCGTGTGCGACATTCTGTTCTGGGCCGTCATCGCCGCCGCGGCGTACGTCGCGATCGGCAGTCTGTGCGGGGCGATCCTCATCGCAGCCCCCCTTCTCGGCTTCTTCGGGCTGGCGTCGAGCAAGGAACACGACGACGGAATCGACTGGAGCGACCACCGCATGGGAGGGCAGCCCAGGAACCCTGGGCCGAAGATCTAGGTGTATTGACCCGCAGCGTTGTTCACACGGCTGATCGGTGGCTGGCCGCCAAGTGCGGTGTGGCAGCGATGGTGGTTGTAGGTGTGCAGGAAGTCTGCCA
>NZ_JBMNDR010000053.1:0-65227 GCF_052543235.1 Streptomyces sp. SAS_272
ACTCGGCGGACGACGGGCCCTCCACGCGCGCGTGGAGGGCCCGTCGTCGTCTCAGACGAAGCGACGCACCCCGGACGGCGTGACCACCGCGTGCACCGGCCGGTCGTGCGCCTCCGCCGGCAGCCGCTCGACGACCTCGTCGTCGTACAGCAGCACCACCAGCGGGGGACGTGCGCCGGCGGCCGCCAGCCGGGCCAGCACGCGGTCGTACGATCCGCCGCCGCGCCCCAGCCGCATGCCGCCCGCGTCGACCGCGAGGCCGGGCAGCAGCACCACGTCGGCGCCGGTCACCGCGTCCGGGCCGAGGCGCTCGCCGGCCGGCTCCAGCAGGGCCGTCCGGCCGCCGTGCCGGACGGGCGCGAGCGAGCCCTCCCCGGCGTAGGCGCCCCAGTCCAGGTCGTTGTCCGGCAGCAGTGCGGGGAGCAGGACGCGCACGCCCCGCGCGTGCAGCGCGTCCAGCAGCGTCAGGGTGCCGGGTTCGCCGCCCACGGAGACGTACGCCGCCACCGTGCGCGCGTGCGCCAACTCGGGCAGCTCTCCCGCGCGCTCGGCCAGCGCGAGGGCCGCCGTGCGCACGTCGTCGGTCGTCAACGCGTTCCGCGCGGCGAGGAAACCCCGCCGCAACGTACGTTTGTCAGGCTCCGGTTCGCCTTCGAGATGGCTCATGTGATGCTCCCGCACCGCTTGCGCACCGCTCACGCGGCACTCCCGCACAGCTTCAATATGTTCATATGATCATGAATTGAGCAGAGTCACAGATTCCTCTCAAAGTCACCGGATAGTGTTGCCGCCATGACTCAGTCGCACCCACGGATCAGCAAGGCTGTCATCCCTGCAGCCGGTCTCGGCACCCGGTTCCTGCCGGCGACCAAGGCCACTCCCAAGGAGATGCTGCCGGTCGTGGACAAGCCCGCTATCCAGTACGTGGTCGAGGAGGCCGTCTCCGCGGGCCTCGACGACGTCCTCATGGTCACCGGCCGCAACAAGCGCCCCCTCGAGGACCACTTCGACCGCAACTACGAACTCGAGTCGGCCCTGCAGAAGAAGGGCGACGCCGCGCGGCTCGCCAAGGTGCAGCAGTCGAGCGACCTCGCGACGATGCACTACGTCCGCCAGGGCGACCCCAGGGGCCTCGGCCACGCCGTCCTGTGCGCGGCCCCGCACGTCGGTCAGGAGCCGTTCGCCGTCCTGCTCGGCGACGACCTGATCGACCCCCGCGACCCGCTGCTCCGGCGGATGATCGAGGTGCGGGAGCAGCACGGCGGCAGCGTCGTCGCCCTCATGGAGGTCGCCCCCGAGCAGATCCACCTCTACGGCTGCGCGGCCGTGGAGACCACGGTGGACGGCGACGTCGTCAAGGTGACGGGCCTCGTGGAGAAGCCGGACCCGGCGGACGCCCCCTCGAACTACGCCATCATCGGCCGCTATGTGCTCGACCCGGGCGTGTTCGGCGTGCTGCGCGAGACCGAGCCCGGCCGCGGCGGCGAGATCCAGCTGACCGACGCCCTCCAGCAGCTCGCGCTGGACGAGAAGGTCGGCGGTCCGGTCCACGGCGTCGTCTTCAAGGGCCGCCGCTATGACACCGGCGACCGCGGCGACTATCTCCGTGCCATTGTCAGACTCGCGTGCGAACGTGAGGATCTGGGTCCGGACTTCCGGTCCTGGCTTCGCCGTTACGTCACCGAGGAGATGCAGCAACTTTGAGCACCGCCGCGCCCCGCCCCGCCGGCCAGGACCGACTCTGGTCGGTCGACGAGCATCTGGACGACATCCTCGCCGCCGTCCGCCCGCTGGAGCCCATCGAGCTGCAACTGCCCGACGCCCAGGGCTGCGTGCTCGTCGAGGACGTCATGGTGCCGGTCTCGCTGCCGCCCTTCGACAACAGCTCCATGGACGGCTACGCGGTACGGGTCGCGGACATCGCGGGAGCCGGCGAGGAGTTCCCCGCGGCGCTGGACGTCGTCGGGGACATCGCGGCGGGACACCAGGCCGACCTGCTGCACGTGGGGCCGGGCCAGGCCGCCCGGATCATGACCGGCGCCCCGCTGCCGGGCGGCGCGGAGACCGTCGTCCCCGTGGAGTGGACCGACGGCGGGCTCGGCGAGGGCCCGGTGGGCGGCATGCGGGCCCGCAGCCTCGCCCCCGAGCAGGCCTCCGGACAGGTGCTTGTGTACCGGCCCGCGCCGGCACGCGCGCACGTCCGCGCGAAGGGCAGCGACGTGCGGGCGGGCGACCGGGCCCTCGAAGCCGGCACCGTCCTCGGCCCGCCCCAGATCGCCCTGCTCGCCGCGATCGGCCGCGGCTCGGTGCGCGTGCACCCGCGCCCCCGCGTGGTCGTGATGTCCACCGGCAGCGAACTCGTCCAGCCCGGCGAGCCGCTCGGCAGCGGCCAGATCTACGACTCCAACAGCTTCGCCCTCACCGCCGCCGCCCGCGACGCCGGGGCCATCGCCTACCGGGTCGGCGCGGTCGCCGACGACGCCGACACCCTGCGCTCCACCATCGAGGACCAGCTCGTCCGCGCCGACCTCCTGGTCACCACCGGCGGGGTCAGCGTAGGCGCGTACGACGTCGTCAAGGAGGCCCTGGAGCACGTCGGCGACGAGGACGAGGAGGGCGGCGGCGTCGACTTCCGCAAGCTCGCCATGCAGCCCGGCAAACCCCAGGGCTTCGGCACCGTCGGCCCCGACCACACCCCCCTGCTGGCCCTGCCCGGCAACCCCGTGTCGTCGTACGTCTCCTTCGAGCTCTTCGTGCGGCCCGCCATCCGCACCCTCATGGGACTCGAGGACGTCCACCGTCCCACCACGCGCGCGAAACTGACCGCCGAGAAGGCGCTGACCTCGCCGAAGGGCCGCAGACAGTTCCTGCGCGCCACGTACGCCGACGGCGCCGTCCGCCCGGTCGGCGGCGCCGGCTCCCACCTGGTCGCCGCCCTCGCGCACGCCGACGCGCTGATCGTCGTCCCCGAGGACACGGAGTCCGTCGAGCCGGGCGCCGACGTCGAGGTGGTCCTCCTCGGCTGAGGCCTCCTGGTTGGGGGTACCGTGTCGCGCACAACAGGCCTCCGCGCCGCACCGCGCCGGGCCCGGACCGGGAGCGCCACACGACCATGAGTACGCAGGACCGACTGACGCACATCGACGACGCGGGCGCCGCCCGCATGGTCGACGTCTCCGGCAAGGACGTCACCTCCCGCACCGCACGGGCCAGTGGGCGCGTCCTCGTCTCGCCCCGCGTGGTGGAGCTGCTGCGCGGCGAAGGGGTCCCCAAGGGTGACGCGCTGGCCACCGCGCGGATCGCGGGCATCATGGGCGCCAAGCGCACTCCCGACCTGATCCCGCTGTGCCACCCTCTCGCCGTCTCCGGTGTGAAACTGGACCTGTCGGTCGCGGACGACGCCGTGGAGATCACCGCCACGGTGAAGACGACGGACCGCACGGGCGTCGAGATGGAGGCCCTCACCGCGGTCTCCGTCGCCGCGCTCACCGTGATCGACATGGTCAAGGCGGTCGACAAGGGAGCGGTCATCACGGACGTGCGCGTGGAGGAGAAGACGGGCGGCAAGTCGGGCGACTGGAGCCGGACATGACACAGGACGCGAACCCCGGCGCGTCGGCCGGCGACGCGGGGTCGGCGCTGCTCGCGCCGTACGGCGCGCTGGTGGTCACAGCCTCCAACCGCGCGGCAGCGGGCGTCTACGAGGACCGGGGCGGCCCACTGGTCGCCGAGGGCCTGCGCGGTTTCGGCTTCGCCGTCGACGGCCCCCAGGTCGTGCCGGACGGCGACCCGGTCGAGGCCGCGCTGAGGGCCGGCGTCGAGGCGGGCTACGACGTGATCGTCACCACCGGCGGCACCGGTGTCTCGCCCACCGACCGCACGCCGGAGGCGACCCGCGCGGTGCTCGACCTGGAGATCCCGGGCATCGCCGACGCCGTCCGGGCGTACGGCCGTGACAAGGTGCCCACCTCGGCGCTCTCCCGCGGCCTGGCCGGCGTGGCGGGCGGCACACTGATCGTCAACCTGCCGGGATCGACCGGTGGGGTGAAGGACGGCCTCGCCGTCCTCGAGCCCCTGCTGATCCACGCCGTCGACCAGATCCGGGGCGGCGACCACCCCGGACCGAGCCGGGGAGGTGCGAGCTGAACAGCCCGTCCTGGCCCGTGGAACTGGTAGAGGGCGACATCGTCCTGCGGCCGATAAAGCTGCGCGACCAGCGGGTCTGGCGCGAGGTCAACCGGCGCAACCGGGACTGGCTGCGCCCCTGGGAGGCGACCATCCCGCCGCCCGCGCCGAGCGGACCGATCGCGCACCGGCCGACCTACCGTCAGATGGTCCGGCACCTGCGCACCGAGGCGCACGCTGGACGGATGCTGCCGTTCGTCATCGAGTACCAGGGGCGACTCGTCGGGCAGTTGACCGTCGCGGGGATCACCTGGGGCTCCATGTGCTCCGGGCACGTCGGTTACTGGGTGGACGAGTCGGTGGCCGGCCGGGGAGTGATGCCGACTGCCGTGGCGCTCGCCGTCGACCACTGTTTCCGCACCGTCGGACTGCACCGCATCGAGGTCTGCATTCGGCCCGAGAACGGGCCGAGCCGCAGGGTGGTGGAGAAACTCGGATTCCGCGAGGAAGGGCTGCGGCCGCGCTATCTCCACATCGACGGGGCCTGGCGGGACCACCTCGTGTTCGCGCTGACGGCGGAGGAGGTCGCGGAGGGTCTGCTGAGCCGGTGGCGGCGCACCCGCTCCACCAGCGTGCCCCGCGACCACCGCAACGCCTGAGGCCGAGCGCCCGACGCCGAGCGCCCGATCCCGAGACTCTGACGCCGAACGGCCGAATCCGAACACCGGGGAATGCCGACGGGAATCGCCGGGGTCCGGGAAATTGAATAAATGTTCGAAAGTGATCGAAGGTTGACCGTCTGGGGCGGGGAATTCGCGCCCTCGGCGGCCTGCTGATCGCATCGGTCACAAAAAAAGTTCGAAATATCAGCCGGATCGTGCGACACACCGACTCAATTGGCGGATGGCCTCACGCAAACCCCTCTACCGTGTGAGGCGTGAGCAGCAGCGGCCTCATCTACGCAGTCATCGTCGGGGCCTGGGCCGCCTACTTGGTGCCTATGTGGCTCCGTAGGCAGGACGAGCTGAACGAGGCCCGTCCTACGGAACGCTTCAGCACCGCCATCCGGCTGCTGTCCGGACGGGCGGGTATGGAGCGCCGGTACGCCAGGGACCTGAAGTCGCGCTCCACCGAGGAGGGGGAGCCCGTCGCCGACGCCTCGGACGCCGTCACCGAGTCGGTGGACGTCCGGTCCTTCGCCATGCCCCCGACCCGTCCGCAGGTGACGTCGCACGTCCATGAACGCGGCCAGGATCGCGGCGCGGATCGCGGCCAGGAGCGAGCGCCAGGCCGCTCGGAACCGGCGCGGGAGCAGTCCCGTGAGCAGGTGCGCGAACCGGTGCGCGAACCGGTGCGCGAACCGGTGCGCGAGCAGGCGGGCAGGTCCGCCCGGGAACAGCGCGACCACAACGCCCGGCAGACGCACGACCACGCGTCCGCAGGCCATGCTTCCGCGGGTCATGCGTCCGCCGCCTCCGGCACGGCTTCCGCCGCCGCCCGTGAAGGGGGCTCGGCCCACGGCTCCGCTGCCGCGGGCAGGCGGGTGCCGGACGCCCGGCGCGGGGCCGCCGCGCAGGCGGCCGCAGCCCGCGCCCAGCGCTCGAAGTCGCTCGCCCGCCGCCGGCGCACCACCGTGATGCTCTTCTTCGCCTTCACGATCGGCGCGATCGTCGCGGCGGTCGGCGGTCTCGCCTTCCTCTGGGCGCCCGCCGTGCCCGCCGTCCTGCTCAGCGCGTACATCGGACACCTGCGCGCCCAGGAGCGCCGCCGCTTCGCGTTCCAGATGGACCGCAGGCGCGCCGAGGTCGCCGCGCAGCGGCTGCGGGAGCGTCAGCCGCGCAGGCGCGCGCCCGCTCCGGTGAACGCGTCGTCCGCCGACCCCGGCCCCGACGCCGGCGCAGAGGAACCCCACGCGGGTCCCGAACCGCAGACCGACCCGGGACTGCTGGCGCTCGCCGCGGACCGCAGGGCGCTCGTCGAACAGACCGACCACGCGGAGTGGATCGACCAGCAGCGCGAGCGGCAGCGCCGCCCCGGCCACGGCGACAGCTGGGACCCGGTCCCGGTGCCGCTGCCGACGTACGTGACCGCCCCGGTCGCGCCCCGGGCGACCTCCGACGTCGATCTCGGAGCGGCGGACGCCTGGAGCTCGGCGCGCTCCAGTTCGGTCGCCCCCGAGCACGACACGGGGGACGCCGGGGACGCGACGGGCAGCGGATCGGACGACCCCGACCGTGCCCGGGACGACGCGGCCGGGGAGGACAGGGGCGCGGAGGAGGACGGCGAACGCAGCGACGCCCGGCGCGCGGCCTCGGCCCGGCGCTCCCGCGAGCGCGGACGCACCCCGCTGTTCGACCAGTACGAGGACGGCGAGCGGCCGCGGGCCGCCAACGAATGATCTCCGGCTCCCCGCCCCCGGCCTCGGGGAACGGATTTCCAAGCACGCCGACGGGGATGCTAGAGTTTCACTCGTTGCAAGGGCCTGTGGCGCAGTCCGGTAGCGCACCTCGTTCGCATCGAGGGGGTCTGGGGTTCAAATCCCCACAGGTCCACTGCAGCTCAAAGCCCCGGTCGGGATTCCCGACCGGGGCTTTGGCCATGTCGTACGGCGGTGAAGTGCGGCAACCGGCCGCCCGGGGCGGGGCCTGAGGCCGCGTGTGCGGCCCCAGGCGCGGAGGAAGTCCGGGGCGGCGAGCGCCCTCAGCGGGCGAGCGGCCTCACGGGGCGAGCGGCTTGGCGAAGCAGCGGCTCGCGTCGTACGCGCGGTAGTAGCCGAACTTCGTGCACGGCTCGTACCCGCTGGAGGTGTACAGGGCGATCGCCTCCGGCTGTTCGGTGCCGGTCTCCAGCACCATCCGGACACGGCCCGCGTCCCGCGCGCTCTCCTCCAGCGCGGTGAGCATCCGCCGCGCCAGGCCGCGTCCGCGCATGTCCCGGACCACGAACATCCGCTTCAGTTCGGCGTCGCCGTCCTGGTTGCCCTCGCCGTTCTCGTCCTGGCTGCGCCAGCCGCCGGTGGCGACCGGGCGGTCGGCCTCGTCGTAGGCGATCAGATAGACGCCGCGCGGCGGCTGGAAGTCGGCGGGCGCGAGGACGGTGGCGTCGCCGCCGTCGCCGTAGCGCTCGTGGTACTCGGCCTGGACCTCGTCGTTGAGCTTGACCGCGTCGGGATGGTCGAAGGGGACCGGACGTATTCTCACGCCGAACACAGTACGTGTAGGCACAACGGAACCTTCGACGTCCCCGTGTCCGTGGCCCCATGCCCCGCGGCCCCGTAGGGCCGGGATCGGGACCAGGTCCGGCGCGGCGCTCTGCGGCCGGTATCGTGCCCGGGTGCTGACCGTGACCTCTGTGAACGTGAATGGGCTCCGCGCCGCCGCGAAGAAGGGCTTCGTCGAGTGGCTCGCGGACACCTCCGCCGACGTGTTGTGCCTGCAGGAGGTGCGAGCCGAGCCGGAGCAACTGCCGGAGGCGGTCCGGGCTCCCGAGGGCTGGCACGTCACCCATGCCCCGGCCGCAGCCAAGGGCCGCGCCGGCGTGTCCCTCTACACCCGCCGTGAGCCGGACGCCGTCCGCGTCGGCTTCGGCTCGTCCGAGTTCGACGGGTCCGGCCGCTATCTGGAGGCCGACCTGCCCGGTGTGACGGTCGCCTCCCTCTATCTGCCCTCCGGCGAGGTGGGCACCGAGCGGCAGGACGAGAAGCTCCGCTTCATGGGCGAGTTCCTCGCGTACCTCAAGGAGTTGCGCGCTCGGGCCGCCGCCGACGGCCGCGAGGTCCTCGTCTGCGGCGACTGGAACATCGCCCACCAGCAGGCGGACCTGAAGAACTGGCGCGCCAACGCCAAGAGCTCCGGCTTCCTGCCCGAGGAGCGCGCCTGGCTCACCCGCGTCCTCACCCCGACGGACGGCGGCTACGTCGACGTCGTCCGCGAACTCCACCCGGAGGCGACGGGCCCGTACACGTGGTGGTCGTACCGTGGGCGTGCCTTCGACAACGACTCCGGTTGGCGGATCGACCTCGCCGTCGCGACGCCCGGTCTTGCGGCGCGGGCCGTCAAGACGGTCGTGGAACGCGCGGCAAGCCATGAGGAACGGTGGTCGGACCATGCCCCGGTGACCGTGGTCTTCGCGTTGTGACGAGGACGGGCGTCGGGCGCCGCGGACCGCGACGCCATCGGGCCGTCCACTTGTGGGCCGTGGGGCGTGAGATGCCCGCTCGTGATCAATGCACCTAGGGCCGAGCGCCGTCGTTCTTGGCTTCCGGCGGCTCCTTGCGCAGCCGTCGGTCCATGGCGAGGGAGACCTCCGCCTCGACGACGCTGCGGGCCAGCGGGCGCAGGCGGGGGAGTTCCTCTTCGGTGGCGTGGCGGAGGATCAGTTCGGTGAAGAGTTCGGCGAGCGCGTCGGCGTGGGCGCGGACGCGGACGCCCGCCGCCAGTACCTCCGCGAGCGGGATGCCCTCGCGGACCAGGGCGGTGGAGACGTCCAGCAGACGGCGGCTGATGTGGACGATCTCGTCGCCGTCGGTGCCCAGGTAGCCGAGTTGGAGGGCGGCGGCGAGGTTCTCGGGGGTGGCCTGGCCCTCGAAGCGGGCGGCGAGCTCCTCGGGGGTGAGGCGGACCGGCTCCTCCTCGGTGGGGCCGCCGACGCCGATGAGCTCGGCGACGTCGCGGCCCTGGTCGAGGGCGTCCGCCAGCTCCGCGATGCCGGTGAGGGTGTGGCCGCGTTCCAGCAAGGCGGCGATGGTGCGCAGACGGGCCAGGTGGTGGTCGTCGTACCAGGCGATGCGGCCCTCGCGGCGGGGCGGCGCGAGCAGTTTGCGTTCGCGGTAGAAGCGCAGGGTGCGCACCGTGATGCCGGCCTTCGCGGCCAGCTCCTCCGTTCGGTACTCCCTCTTCTCCGTCACGGCCGAAGCCTATGTTGTACCGCGGGTAACTTTCCTTCCCAGGGCCTACCCATCGGTACGGAGCTGCTCTACGCTCCCATTGCGCCAGTATTCACTGGCAGAGTCGCGAGAGTCGCACGGCAGGAGGTGTCGGGATGACCCCACACGTACGGGTGGCGGTGATCGGGTCCGGCTTCGGCGGGCTGGGGGCCGCCGTGCGGCTGCGCCGGGAGGGGATCACCGACTTCGTGATCCTGGAACGCGCGAGCAGCGTCGGCGGGACCTGGCGGGACAACAGCTACCCGGGATGCGCCTGCGACGTGCCCTCCCACCTGTACTCCTTCTCCTTCGCCCCGAACCCCGACTGGCCGCGCACCTTCTCCGGGCAGGAGCACATCCGCGCCTATCTGGAGCACGTCACGGACGTGTTCGGGCTGCGGCCGCACCTGCGGCTCGACTCCGAGGTGCTGCGGATGACCTGGGACGCGCAGGAGCTGCGCTGGGACGTCGAGACGAGCGCGGGGCGCTACTTCGCCGACGTCGTCGTGTCGGCCACCGGGCCGCTGTCCGACCCGAAGGTCCCCGAGATCCCCGGCCTCGACTCCTTCCCCGGCGAGGTCTTCCACTCGGCCCGCTGGGACCACGACGCCGACCTCACCGGGAAGCGCGTCGCCGTGATCGGCACCGGCGCCTCCGCCATCCAGATCGTGCCCGCGCTGCAGCCCGACGTCTCCCGGCTGACGCTGTTCCAGCGCACCCCGCCGTGGGTGATGCCCCGCGTCGACCGGGCGATCAGCAGCGCGGAGCGCGCCCTGCACCGGGCCCTGCCCGTCACCGCCAAGGCGCGCCGCGGGCTGCTGTGGGGCATCCGGGAGCTGCAGGTCGGGGCGTTCACCAAGCGGCCGAACCAACTCGGTCTCGTCGAGAAGCTCGCCCGGCAGAACATGGCCCGAGTCATCAAGGACCCCGCCCTGCGGGCCAGGCTCACCCCGGACTACCGCATCGGCTGCAAGCGGATCCTGCTCTCCAGCGCCTACTATCCGGCCCTCGCGCAGCCCAACGTGGACGTCGTCGCGAGCGGGCTGAGCGAGGTGCGGGGGTCCACGCTGGTCGCCGCCGACGGCAGCGAGGCCGAGGCGGACGTGATCGTCTTCGGCACCGGCTTCCACGTGACCGACATGCCGATCGCCGACCGGGTGGTGGGCGCCGACGGGCGGACGCTGGCGGAGAGCTGGAAGGACGGCATGGAGGCCCTGCGCGGCGCCTCCGCCGCGGGCTTCCCCAACTGGATGACCATCATCGGCCCCAACACGGGCCTCGGGAACTCCTCCATGATCCTCATGATCGAGTCCCAGCTGAACTACCTGGCCGACTATCTGCGCCGGATGGACGTCCTCGGGGGCCGGGTGGCCCTGGACGCCCGCCCGAGCGCCGTGCACGCCTGGAACCGCCGGGTGCAGGACCGGATGCGGCGCACGGTGTGGAACACCGGCGGCTGCACCAGCTGGTACCTGGACGCGAACGGCCGCAACACCACCGTCTGGCCGGGCACGACCTCCGAGTTCCGGCGGGCGACGCGAGAGGTGGACCTCGCCGAGTACGAGGTCCTGCGCGCGCCCGTGGCCCCGGCCGGCCCCCGCACCGCGGACAGCGGGGTGACGGCGTGAGCGCCCGCCGCGACCTGACCGCCGTCTCCGCCGACGGCACGTCCCTGCACGTCGAGGTGTACGGGCCGCAGGGCGCGCCCGCCGTCGTCCTCGCGCACGGCTGGACCTGCTCGACCGCGTTCTGGGCGGACCAGATCCGGGACCTCGCCGCCGACCACCGCGTCATCGCCTACGACCAGCGCGGCCACGGCCGCACCCCGGCGAGTGGGGCGTGCAGCACGGACACGCTGGCCGACGACCTGGAGGCGGTGCTCACCGCGACGCTCGCGCGCGGCGAGAAAGCCGTGATCGCCGGGCACTCCATGGGCGGCATGACGATCCTCGCGTCGGCCACCGGGGACGCCTTCCGGGAGCATGCGGCGGCGGTCCTGCTGTGCAGCACCGGCGCCTCGGGGCTGGTCGCCGAGTCCACGGTGCTGCCCCTGCGGGCCGGCCGGCTGCGGACCTGGCTGACCGGGCACGTCCTCGGCTCGAGGGCGCCCCTCGGGCCGGTCACGCCCGTCGCGAAGCGGATCCTCAAGTACGCCACGATGGGGGCCGGTTCGGCCCCGCACATGGTGGACGCCTGCGCCGGCATCGTGCACGCCTGCCCGCGCAAGGTGCGCCACGCCTGGTCCCGCGTGCTGAGTCTGCTCGACCTCGACCACCGCGTACGGGAGTTGAGCGTGCCGACGGCGTTGATCGTCGGCACCGGCGACCGGCTGACGCCGCCGGTGCACGCCCACCGGATCGCCGCGGCGCTGCCGCACTGCCTGGGCGTCACCGAACTGCCCGGCCTCGGCCACATGACACCGGTCGAGGCGCCCGGTCTCGTCACCGGACGGATCCGGGAACTCGTCAGCACCTACTCGCAGTTGAAGGAGGGCGCATGAGCAGGGTGAGCCTCGAGGGACAGGTCGCCGTCGTCACGGGGGCCGCGCGCGGCGTGGGCGAGCTGCTGGCCCGCAAGCTCTCCGCGCGAGGCGCGAAGATCGCGCTGGTCGGTCTGGAGCCGGACGCGCTCAAGCAGGTCTCCGAGCGGCTGCACGGCGACAGCGACCACTGGCACGCCGATGTCACCGACCACGAGGCGATGACCCGGGTCGCGGCGGAGGTGAAGGAGCGCTTCGGCAAGGTGGACCTCGTGGTCGCCAACGCGGGCGTGGCCAACGGCGGTCCGTTCGCCGACTCCGATCCGCAGTCGTGGCGGCGGGTCGTCGAGGTGAACCTGATCGGTTCGGCGGTCACCGCGCGCGCCTTCCTGCCGTTGCTGAAGGAGAGCCGCGGCTATCTCCTGCAGATCGCCTCGCTGGCCGCGATCACCCCGGCGCCGATGATGAGCGCGTACTGCGCGTCCAAGGCGGGCGTGGAGGCGTACGCGCACTGTCTGCGCGCCGAAGTCGGCCACCAGGGCGTGCGGGTGGGCGTCGGTTACCTGTCGTGGACCGACACCGACATGGTGCGCGGGGCCGATCAGGACGAGGTGATGCGGGAGTTGCGCCAGCGGCTGCCCTGGCCGGCGAACAAGACGTACCCGCTCGGCCCGGCCGTCGACCGGATCGTGGCCGGCATCGAGCGGCGTTCGGCGCACGTGTACGGGCAGGGATGGCTGCGCGGCATGCAGGGCGTGCGCGGATATCTGCCGGGTCTCATCGGGACCGTCGGACAGCGCGAGATGCGGCGGTTCGCGCCCCGGCTGCAGGGGATGCGGACGGGGCTGGTGGGCGCGGGCGGGTCCGCCGACGAGGAGACGAGGGCTACGCAGCGTAGTTGATCGACATGCGCACCGTGACCGCCCGTGTGAATCTGGTCGAGGCCCCACCAAGGGGCCTCGAACCCCCTCATCTCCTACAGGAGTGAACCCACATGGGTATGAAGGACAAGTTCCAGGACCAGACCGAGCACATGGCGCAGCAGGCCAAGCAGAAGGCCCAGCAGGCCAAGGAGCAGGTCCAGCAGCGCGGCAAGCAGCGCCCGGGCGAGCGCCCCGGCGAGCGGCCCGCGGACCGCTCGGGCGACCGCCCCGGTGAGCGCCCGGGCGAGCGCTCCGGTCAGCGTCCCGGTGAGCGTCCCGGTCAGGACACCGAGCGGATGCGGCGCGAGGACGACGACCGTCTCGCGCACGACTACGACATGTAGTCGTTGCTTATGAGTCGAGTCGGCCCAGGCCGGCTGCTCGGGGCGCCCTTCTGCGGAGGGGCGCCCCGAGCGCGTTGCTTCTCGGCGATGCGTCCGGGCGGCGCGTCTGGGCCTTGCGTCCCGGCCTCCCGTCCTCAGCTCTGCGCGCCGTGGCGCGGCGGCAGTCGCGGACGGGACCGGTCGGGGACGTCGGTGAGGTCCGGCGGGGTCGCCGGGGGTGTCAGGGCGAGGAGGTCGAGAGCCAGCCGCACGGCGTCGTCGAGCTGGGCGTACCGGCCCTCGGCCCAGTCGAGCGGGGTGCGCAGGGCCTCCAGGTCGGGGGTGACGCCCCGGTTCTCCACCGACCAGCCGTACGCGTCGAACCAGGCCGCGTTCATCGGGACGGTGATGACGGTGCCGTCGCCGAGCTGATGGCGGCCGGTCATGCCGACCACGCCGCCCCATGTGCGCTGGCCTACCACCGGGCCCAGCTTCAGCAGTTTGAACGCGGCCGCGATCATGTCGCCGTCCGAGGAGGTCGCCTCGTCGGCGAGCGCCACCACCGGACCTCGCGGCGCGTTCGAGGCGTACGACACCGGCTGGGCGTTGCGGGTGAGGTCCCAGCCGAGGATGGTGCGCGTCAGCTTCTCCACGACCAGCTCGCTGATGTGGCCGCCCGCGTTGCCCCGCACGTCCACGATCAGCGCGGGCCTGGACACCTCCATGCGCAGGTCTCGGTTGAACTGCGCCCAGCCCGAGCCGCCCATGTCGGGGATGTGCAGGTAGCCGCAGCGGCCGCCGCTCAACTCGCGTACGACGGCTCGGCGTTTGGCGACCCAGTCCTGGTAGCGCAGGGGGCGTTCGTCGACGAGCGGGACGACGGCCACCCGGCGCGCCCGGCCCGCCTCGCCTTCGGCCGGGGCGAAGGTCAGCTCGACCGTGGTGCCGCCGGCCCCGGCCAGCAGCGGGTACGGGCCGGTCACCGGGTCGACCGGCCGGCCGTCGACGTGGGTGAGCAGCGCGCCCTCGCGGATGCCGGTGCCGGCCAGCGGTGAGCGGGCCTTGGAGTCGGAGGAGTCGCCGGGCAGGATCCGGCGGACGGCCCAGCCGGCGTCCCGGCGGACGAGGTTGGCGCCCAGCAGGCCCTGGAGGCGCTGGTAGTGCGGCGGTCCCTCGTTGCGGCGGGCGGCGGTGACATAGGCGTGGGAGGTCCCGAGTTCGCCCAGCACCTCGCGCAGCAGATCCGCGAACTCGTCCGGGGACGCGACGCGTTCGACGAGCGGGCGGTACTGGTCGAGCACCGCGTCCCAGTCGATGCCGCACATCCCGGGGTCCCAGAAGTAGGCGCGGATCAGCCGGCCGGCCTCCTCGTACGCCTGTCGCCATTCGGCGCCGGGGTCCACCTCGTGCAGGATGCGCCGCAGGTCGATCCAGACCGTGGAGTCCGGGTCCCCGGTCTCGGCCGACGGCACCGCCCGCAGGTCGCCCTCGTCGACGACGACCAGCCGGGTGCCGTCACCGCTGAGCGCGAACCAGTCGAGGTGGTCGACGAGTTCGGACTTGCGGGCCTTGCCGATGCTGAAGTGCTCCAGCGTCGGACGGCCGCTGGTGTCGTCCGGGTTCGCGAACGTCTCGCCCAGCGCGCCGGAGATCGGCCAGCGCAGCCACACCAGTCCGCCGCCCGCGACCGGGTACAGGGCGGAGTACTTGGACGCCGGCACGGGGAAGGGGGTGACCCGGCTCTCCAGCCCCTCGGCCTCGACGGTCACGGTGCCGTCGCCGGCCTCACCGCCCTCGCCGTCCTGCAGCGGGTCCAGCCCGCCGGCGGCCGGACGGCCCTCCGGGGTCAGCGCGAAGGGCGAAGGGGTGGCCGAGGACAGCGGCACCAGGTAGGGGCGGCAGCCCAGCGGGAAGGACAGGTCGCCGGTGTGCACGTCGTACACCGGGTCGAAGCCGCGCCAGGACAGGAACGCGAGGTAGCGGCCGTCCCGGGTGAAGACCGGGTTCTCGTCCTCGAACCGTCCGTCGGTGACGTCGACGATCAGCCGTTCGCCCTTCGCCACGCCCGGGACGCGGGCCATCTTGATCTGCCGCAGGGAACGGCCGATGCCGGGGTGCGACCAGGTCAGCCAGCTGCCGTCCGGCGAGAACGCCAGGTCGCGGACGGGACCGTTGACCGAGGCGATCAGCTCGGTGACCCCGTCCTCACCGGGCTCCGCGGGGGAGCCGTCCTCGGGGTCCTCGCTCACGTCCACGAGCAGCAGCCGGCCGTCGTGCGAGGCGATCGCGAGCCGTTCGCCCTCCGGGTCGGACACCATCTCGAGGACCCGCCCGAGCCTCCCGGCGGCCAGCCGGCGCGGCGCGCGGTCGCCGCTGGCGCGCGGCAGGTAGGCGATCTCGACGGCGTCCTCGCCGTCCGCGTCGGTGACGTAGGCGACCTGGCCGCCCGAGCCGAGCATCTCCGGCAGCCGCACCCGAACCCCGGGCGTGTCGCAGATGGTCCGGGCGGGCCCGTCCCGGTGGGTGAGCCAGTAGAGGCTGCCGCGGACGACGACGGCGCTCGCCCGTCCGGTCTCGTCGACGGAGATGCCGTCCACGTGCTGGGCGGCCGGGATCTGGTACGGCCGCCGTCCGGCCCGCGGCCCGCCGAGGCGCACGTCGAGGCGGCGCGGCGCGGAGCCGGCGGCGAGGTCGTCGACGATCCACAGCTCGCCCGCGCACTGGTAGACGACGCGGGCGCCGTCGCCGGCGGCGTGCCGGGCGTAGAAGGCGTCGTGGTCGGTGTGCCGGCGCAGGTCGGAGCCGTCGTGGGCGCAGGAGTACAGGTTTCCGACGCCCTCGTGGTCGGAGAGGAAGGCGATGCGGTCGCCGACGAAGAGCGGGCAGGCGAGGTGCCCGTCGAGGCCTTCCAGCAGGCGCCGCCCGTGCAGCCACAGACGTCCGGTGGCGCCGCCGCGGTAGCGCTTCCAGGCGGCCGGCTCGTGCGGGGGAGTGCCGGTGAGCAGCAGGGTGCGGCGCTCGCCGTCGAGGTCGGCGACCTGGAGGTCGGAGACGGGGCCCCAGGGGAGCTTGCGGCCGGGCGAGCCGTCGGTGGGGACCTTGTAGGACCAGGTGAAGTAGGAGAACGGCTCGCCGTGGGAGGCGACGGCGAGGACGTCGGCGTTCCCGTCCGCGTCGGGGGGCGTCCAGCCGCGGACCTGGGTGTCGGAACTGCCCCAGTACGTGAGGCGCCGACCCGGACCGCCGTCCACCGGGACCACGTGGATCTCCGGCACGAGACTGCGCCAGGTCGTGTACGCGATGTGGCGGCCGTCGGGGGAGAAGCGGGGGTGCCCGGCCTTGGTGCGGTCGACGGTGAGCCGCCAGGCCCGCCCCGGGTCGTCGAGAGGGGTCAGCCAGAGGTCGTCCTCGGCCACGAAGCACAACAGGTCACCGCTGAGATGGGGCAGACGCAGATAGCTCACCTCCCCATGCTTTTCCGGGGGATGGACCGGAGCAACTTATGACATAGGCGCGTCGCGGACGATCACGTGGACGATCACCTGGAGACCGCGTGAGCCACGACACGTACGAAACTGTTTCGTTTCGCAGCGGGATGCGCTACATTCGGCGTGTACGAAACAGGAGACTGTGGCGGTGCGGAGTGGGAAGGTGAGCGGAATGACCGAGGTCTCGACGGCGCGTCGCAGCCGCATCACTCCCGAGCGTGAGGCCGAGCTGTACGAGGCCGTGCTCGAACTCCTCCGTGAAGTCGGCTACGACGCCCTCACCATGGACGCCGTCGCCGCCCGCACCAGGTCCAGCAAGGCGACGCTCTACCGCCAGTGGGGCGGCAAGCCCGAACTGGTGGCGAAGGCGGTCCGGCACAGCAAGCCGGGCGGCTCCGTCGACGCGATCGACACCGGGTCGCTCAGAGGCGACATGCACGCCCTCACCCTGCGCTCGGACGACTGCCAGATGGAGCAGAACTCCGCGCTCATGCGAGGGCTGGCCATGGCCGTCCACGACAACCCGGACCTGCTGAAGGCGTTCAAGGAACACCTCATCGAACCGGAGCTGGCCGAGTTCCGCCGGGTGCTGTCACGGGCGATCGACCGGGGGGAAGTCCGCGCGGACAACCCCGCGACTGAGTTCGTGATGCACATGATGATCGGGGCGTTCGCAGCCCGGACACTGCTCGACGAGCAGCCCCCGACGCAGGCATTCCTCCTGTCGTACATCGACGCCGTGGTGCTCCCCGCCCTCTGCGCGCCGAATCCCGCCGTCTGACCGTCCCCACGGTCCGCCCAACCTGACGTCACCGCTCACGTCGTCGGGCCGATCACCCCTGCCTCCCCGCCGGGTTGGTCAACCCTGCCCCCGGGGCCCGTGCCGGAACCGCGGCCCCTACACCACGACCTGACCGGGAGTACGCCTCCGTGGCCACGTTCCTTTACCGACTCGGCCGGCTCGCCTTCCGCCGCCGCCACTTCGTCGCCCTCATATGGGTGGCGCTGCTGACCCTCGCCGGCGTCGGCGCCGCCTCCGCGCCCGCCGCCGGGACAACCTCCTTCTCCATACCGGGAGTCGAGGCCCAGAAGGCCTTCGACCTGCTGGAACAGCGCTTCCCCGGAGCCAGCGCCGACGGCGGGACCGGGCGCATCGTCTTCAAGGCGCCCGAAGGGCAGAAGATGACCGACGCCGCCAACCGGGCGACCGTCGACAAGACCGTCAAGGCCCTCCGTGACGGCTCCGAGGTCACCTCCGTCACCGACCCCTTCACGACGAACGCCGTCAGCAAGGACGGGACGGTCGCGTACACCTCCGTCAAGTACGACGTCCCCGGCATGGAGCTGCAGGACTCGACCCGGGACGCCCTGGAAGCGGCCGGCGACACGGCACGGGCCACCGGGCTGACCGTCGACGTCGGAGGCGACGCCCTCCAGGCCGGCGCGGAGCCGGGTGCGATCGGCGAGGTCATCGGTCTCGCGATCGCCGCCGTCGTCCTCGTCCTCACCCTGGGCTCGCTGGTCGCGGCCGGGCTGCCGCTGCTCACCGCGATCATCGGCGTCGGCATCGGCGTCTCCACCATCACCGCCCTCGCCAAGGCGCTCGACCTCGGCGACACCACCTCCACCCTCGCGCTGATGATCGGCCTCGCCGTCGGCATCGACTACGCGCTGTTCATCGTCTCCCGCTACCGCGGCGAGCTCGCCGAGGGCCGGGACCGCGAGGAGGCGGTCGGCCGCGCCACCGGCACCGCCGGCTCGGCCGTCGTCTTCGCCGGCCTCACCGTCGTCATCGCCCTGGCGGGCCTCGCGGTCGTCAACGTGCCGATGCTGACCAAGATGGGCCTCGCCGCGGCGGGCACGGTCGTGGTCGCCGTCCTCATCGCGCTGACCATGATCCCGGCGCTGCTCGGCTATGCCGGCAGGAAGGTCAGGCCCACCGGCGAGAAGCGCAGGCCGACCGCCGCGAAGGGCGAGCAGGACGAGCGGACCAAGCCCGGCCTGGGCGTCCGCTGGGCGAGCTTCGTCATCCGCCGTCCGGCCGCCGTGCTGCTGCTCGGCGTGGTCGGTCTCGGTGCGATCGCCGTCCCCGCCACCCAGCTGGAACTGGGTCTGCCCGACGACGGCTCGCAGCCGACGTCGACCACGCAGCGCCGGGCCTACGACCTGCTGTCGGAGGGCTTCGGACCCGGTTTCAACGGTCCTCTGATGATCGTGGTCGACGCCGCGAACAGCGACGACCCCAAGGCCGCGGCCACCTCGGTGACCGACGGGATCAAGAAGCTCGGGGACGTCGCGACGGTCACCCCGGCGATGTTCAACAAGGCCGGCGACACCGCCACCATCACCGTGATCCCCGGCTCCAAGCCGTCCTCGATCCAGACCGAGGACCTGGTGCACGCCATCCGTGACCAGGGCGCCGACGTCAGGGCCGACACCGGCGCGCAGGTGCTGGTCACCGGCACCACCGCGATGAACATCGACTTCTCGCAGAAGCTCAACGACGCGCTGATCCCGTACCTGGGCCTGGTCGTCGGTCTGGCCTTCCTGCTGCTGATCGTGGTCTTCCGCTCCGTCCTGGTCCCGCTGAAGGCGGCCCTCGGCTTCCTGCTCAGCGTGCTCGCCGCGCTCGGCGCCGTGGTCGCGGTCTTCCAGTGGGGCTGGCTCGGCGGCCTGATCGGCGTGGAGGAGACCGGCCCGATCATGTCGATGATGCCGATCTTCATGGTGGGCGTGGTGTTCGGCCTCGCGATGGACTACGAGGTGTTCCTCGTGACCCGGATGCGGGAGGCGTACGTCCACGGCGAGAGCCCGAGTCAGGCCGTGGTCACCGGCTTCCGGCACAGCGCCAGGGTGGTGGCCGCCGCCGCGGTCATCATGATGGCCGTGTTCGGCGGTTTCATCAGCTCCAGCGAGTCCATGATCAAGATGATCGGCTTCGGCCTCGCGATCGCCGTCTTCTTCGACGCGTTCGTCGTCCGCATGGCGATCGTCCCGGCGGTGCTCGCGCTGCTCGGCAAGCGGGCCTGGTGGCTGCCGAAGTGGCTGGACCGCGCCCTGCCCAACGTGGACGTCGAGGGCGAGGGGCTGCGCACCTCGTCCGACGCGGGCGAAGAGGACCGCGAACTGGTCCGCGTCTGACACGTCGGACCGTCCGAAAGACCGCCGGTGAGGGCTCCGTGGGGACGGGGCGCCCTCACCGGCTTTTTTCTTCACGACCCGTTTCGTGACCCACTATCGGGTGACGGCGTCACGCGCTCGGGCCGCACGGGGCCGGTGGCCCAACGGATCCGGTGTGTTCAGGACATAGATGGACATGGAAGGCTACTGTCACCGGAATGTGCATGATTCGTAACGTGCAGCGGTATTGAGCCACTTGGGGCGGGCCGGGTGGGCAATCTGGTTCTGCGGCCGAGGGGCCGCACACCGCACCAAGCAAGGAGACCTTGTGTCCGTTTCCTCTGTTTCCGCCCGTCGTCTCACCGCCGTCGCGATCATCGCCGCCGCTGTGACCGGAGCGGCGACACTGCCGGCGTCGGCCACCGCCGCCTCGCGTCCGAACCGGTCGCAGGTGGAGATCAGCGCCGTGCACTACGACGCACCGGGTCGCGACGACCGCTCGGCCTTCTCCCTGAACAAGGAGTGGGTGGAGCTGACCAACACCACGCGTCACGCCGTCAACCTGGACGGGTGGACGCTCTCGGACGACCGCGGCGACAAGTACACCTTCCGCAACTACCGTCTGGCCCCGCGCTCCACGGTGCGCGTCCACACCGGCATCGGCCGCGACACCCGCACCGACCTGTACCAGGACCGCCGTCGCGAGGTGTGGGACAACCGCTCCGACACCGCCACCCTGCGCGACGACCACGGCCGCCGCGTGGACCAGGAGTCCTGGGGCCACAACCGTCACCACGGCGACGACCGCCGCCACGGGAACGACCGCGGCCACGGCGACGACCGCCGCCACGGGAACGACCGCGGCCACGGCAACGACCGTCACCACGGGAACGACCGTCACCACGGCAACGACCGCCACTGACCCGGACCCATCACGCGCGGCGCGCCCGACCCCTTCCGGGGCGGGCGCGTCGCCGTGTCATGCCGCGGATCCTCCCGCGGCCCGTGCTCAGTTGGTGAAGGCGATGTACTTCCAGGCGCCGTGCGTCGTCGCGTTGACGTTGTCGCCGGAGGAGCCGTCGATGTACGACGAGCGGATCCGGGCGCGGATGCCCGCCTCGCCGGGCGCCTCCAGCGTGACGGCGGACTTCCCGTCGGCGCCCACGGGGAAGTACTCGGACCCGGAGTCGTACCAGGAACCCTGGTAGTAGACCTGGACCTGCAGGCGCTGCTGGCGGCCCGCGTAGTAGTTCATGGTCGTGGTGAACAGCGGGTCGGTGTTCTTGCGGAAGTAGGAGTACGTCGTGGAGCCGATCCGCCCCGTCTTGTAGTGCCGGGAGACGGCGGTCGACACCTTCGCGTAGGCGCCCGCGGTGGACTTCGCGGTCTTGTCGGCGCTGCGCGAGTCGCCCGCGAAGACGGCGGTGACCGCCGTGTCGCGGGTCATGTCGACGACCACCGACAGGTTGCCCTGCGAGTTGACCTTGGCGTTCTTGACCAGCTTCTTGGGCTTGTCGGAGCCGGCCGGGTCGACGTAGATCGCCACCGTGCGGTTCTTGTACGTCGCGCCCAGGTGCGCCGTGAACGTGACGTCCTTGCCGTACGCGTACAGCTTGCCGTTGTTGGTGACGCTGAGCGCGGTCGCCTTGCGCGAGACGGCGACCACGTCGGAGCCGACGGTGGCCGCGTGGCCGGCGTCGCCCGCGAAGAACACCCGGTAGGTGACCTTGCCGCCGGCGGGCGGGACGTCCGTGAACGCGAACGAGCCGTCGGCCTTGGTCTTGACCGGGGCGAGGACCTTGCCGCCGGGCGACTCCAGGTCCGCCCGGGTCACCTTGAGGGCGGTGCCGGCCGGAAGCGGCGTCGCCGAGGTCAGTCTGCCGGTGACGGTGAGCTGCTTGGCGCGTTCCGCCTTGACCGGAGCCGTCACCTTCAGCGCCGGAACCTCCTTGGTCGGGTCCGTCAGCGCGCGCAGGGTGAAGACGTCCGCGGTGTTCACGGAGACCGCGAACACCCGGCTGCTGTCCGGCGCCCAGGCGAGCGCGCCGTCGACGAGGGTGTCGGCGCCGCTGCTGTTGCCGGTGTTGGGGAAGTCGTACTCGCGCACCGGCGTCGTCGCGCCCGGCCGGATGATGTGGACGTCGGGGTCGTACCAGGAGAAGCTGCCGCCCGCGATGCTGCCGTCGGATGCGACCCGCACGGCGTTCGGGTACGCGTCGATGGGGTAGCCGGACTGCTCGGCGAGGTCGGAGGCCGAGTAGGCGCCGATGCCGTAGCCGAAGCCGGGCGAGCCCCACGAGGTGAGGACCTGCTTGCCGTCGGGCGTCAGGTCCAGCTGCTTCACGGACCCGTCCATGTCGCCCTTGGCCCGCAGCGTGGCCCCGTCGGCCGAGAGGTCGTAGACGGCGACCCGGCCGCCGCTGCCGGCCACCAGGACGCCCGGGACGGCCGGGTCGGCGCCCAGGAGCGCGGTGCCGGAGAAGTCGCCGTCCCCGCGCTGGGAGAGGCGGACGACGGGTTCGGCGCCGGAGACGTCGAGCGAGCCGAAGTCGGAGCCGTAGCCGAACCAGATCCGGCCGTCCACGACCTCCAGGTCGCCCGGAGCCGCACCCACCGGGTAGCTGGCGGTCTCGGTGTACGTCCCCGTCTCCACCGAGACGATCCTGCTGCCGTTCGTGACGGCCGCGTACACGTGCCCGGAGTCGGCGGACAGCGCGAGGCCGCTCACGCCGGACAGCCCGGTCAGGGTCGCCTTGACGGCGCCCGCGTAGTCGGTGACGACGATCTTGCCGCCGCGCGGGTCGGAGACGTAGACCCGCTGGTGGGCGCCGTCCACGACCATGTCGCCGACCGACTCCACCGGAAGGATGTTGGCGGAGTCGGCCACGGCCACTCCCGCAGAACCCGCGGCGAGTACCGCGGAGCTGAGAGCGACCGCGAGCGTCGTCGCGACCGAGATGCTGCGCCTGCGCACAGAAATGGGAACCCCCAGGAAAAAGAGCCCGGTGTGTCCGCCGGGCGTGATGAAACGCCTGCGTCCCCCCTTCGCGCCCGCAGCGGGCGCGTGAACGCGGCAGAGCAGCAGCGTATGGCATGCCAATGACAACAGGGACGGGATTTCCGCCCCGCCCGGGACACTTACCGGACAAACCTGCTCGCGTGCCCGGCGCAGCCCTCGCTAGCGTGCCGCGCATGACGACCACCGGCGCCCACCCCCGTTTCGCCCAGGCCCTGAGCGAGCTCGGCCTCGACGAGCTGACCCCGCGAGTCCGCCGCTTCCCCGACGCGACCCGCACCGCCGCCGAGGCCGCCGCCGCGATCGGCTGCGCACCGGCCGAGATCTGCAAGTCCCTCGTCTTCGCGGCGGACGGCGCGCCGGTCCTCGTGCTGATGGACGGAGCCTCCCGGGTCGACGTCGAGCGGGTACGGCAGGAACTCGGCGCGCAGCGTGTGACCCGGGCCGCCGCCGACGTCGTTCGGGAGACGACGGGGTATGCGATCGGCGGAGTGCCGCCCTTCGGACACCGCACGCGCACGCGTGTCCTCGCCGACCGGGGCCTCCTGGCGCACGGCGTCGTCTGGGCGGCCGCCGGCGATCCGCACGCCGTCTTCCCCATCGCCCCCGACGCCCTGATCCACCACGCAGGCGCGGCCCTCGTGGACGTCCGCGAACGCACCGCGTGACCCCGCTGGTCACCGCTGCCGTCCTGCTCGCCGCCGTCACCCACGCCGGCTGGAACGCCATCGCGCACCGGATCACCGACAAGCTCGCCGGGTTCGCGCTCATCAGCGGCGGCGGGATGCTCATCGGCCTCGCGCTCGCCCCGTTCACCGCGTTCCCGGCGGCCCGCGCCTGGCCGTACCTGCTGTGCTCCGCGGTGATCCACATCGCCTACTACGCGCTGCTCATGCGGTCGTTCCGGCTCGGCGACTTCGGGCAGGCCTACCCGCTCGCACGCGGCTCCGCGCCCCTCGTCGTCACCGTCCTCGCCGCCGTCTTCGCGCACGAGGCGCCCGACGGCCGGGCGGCCGCCGGGATCGCGCTGTCCTGCGCGGGGCTGACCGGCGTGGCCCTGTGGGGACTGCGCGGGCCGCGGCCCGACCGGGCGGCGATCGGGGCCGCCCTCGCGACCGGGGCGACCATCGCGGCGTACACGGTCGTCGACGGCCTCGGCGTCCGCGCCTCGGGCTCCTCCCTGGGATACATCGCCTGGCTGATGGCCGTGCAGGGAGCCGTGGTCCCGGCCTATGCGGCCCACCGGTGGCGCGGGCGGACCTTCGCCGCCCTGCGCCCCTTCGCCGCCCTCGGCCTGCTCGGCTCGGCCCTGTCCGTCCTCGCGTACGCCCTCGTGCTGTGGGCGCAGACCCGCGCCGAACTCGCCCTGGTCGCCGCCCTGCGCGAGTCGTCGGTCCTGGTCGGGGCCGCTATCGGGGCGCTGTTCTTCAAGGAGCGGTTCGGGGCGCCCCGTCTCGTCGCCGCCGGGCTGCTGGTCGTCGGCATCGGTCTGATGCTCCACCCCGGCTGACGCCCCTCGGCCCGGCCCGTCCGCTGGTGGCCGTCCGCTGGGTGCGGCCGTCCGCTGGTGGCCGTCCGCTGGGTGCGGCCGTCCGCTCCGAGGAGCACCCTGGAACCAGAGGCTTCGGAGGTGACCGTCATGACCCGCACCGCAACGCGCACCGCAGTCGGCTGGCATGTCGAGCTGGAGTTCGAGGAGGACGACCGGCACACGCGCGCAGCCGCGCTGGTGCGGCTGCCCGACGGGACCGAGGTGCGGTCCCAGGGGCACGCCAGCCGGCACACCGTGGACGTGGACCAGCCCCGGGTAGGCGAGGAGATCGCCGGCGCCCGCGCGCTCAACGAGATCGCCATGCAGCTGCTGACCAAGGCGCACACCGAGATCGACGACGCCTCGGGACGGACGTCGCACTCGATCAACGTGTAGACGCCGCCGACGTCGGTGTGGGCGTGAGCGGAGGCATGGGCACATGCATAGGGACGTGCATAGGCACAGGCGTCGGCTTCGACGCCGCGGTCGCGGCTGCCGCCACCGCGACCGCCACCGCCGGCGTCACGCAGTCGTCGCGGTCGCCGTCCGCAGCGCCCGGAGCAGGGCCTGCGCCCGCGGGTCCGCCGTCACGCTCGTGCGAAAGCCGTTGGTGACATAGGCGAAGGCGATCCCCGACTCCGGGTCGGCGAGGCCGAGGGCGCCGCCACGGCCCGGGTGGCCGAAGGCGCGGGGCGACAGCAGCGGGGAGGCGGCGCCGTGCAGCATGGGGCCGAGGCCGAACCGGGTGTTCACCACCAGGACCCGGTCCGGTCCCGACGACTGCTCGCCGCGCGCGAGCTCCACCGTCTCCGGCCGCAGCAGCCGCACCCCGCCCTCCACCTCGCCGATCAGCGAAGCGTAGAAGCGGGCCAGGCCCTCGGCGGTCGCGATGCCGTTGGAGGCGGGCAGGGCGGCGGCCCGGTACGCGGCGTCGTTCTCGTCGGGCAGCGGGGTGATCGCGGCGAAGGCGCGCCGGGTGAGGGAGGCCGGATCGGCGTAGGCGGCGGTGACGGCGGGCTTGGGCCGGGTTCTCAGCGCGCCGGTCTGCGCCGGCGCCTCCACCTTCCCCACACGCCCCGCCCGCCCGCGCCGCGCCGCCGGCAGTCCGAGCCACAGGTCGGCGCCGACCGGCCGGGCGATCTCGTCGGCGATCCACTCGCCGACCGGCCGCCCGGTGACCCGCCGCACCAGCTCGCCGGCCAGCCAGCTGTAGGTCTGCGCGTGGTACCCGTGGTCCGTCCCGGGCTCCCAGACCGGGGTCTGCGCCGCGACCGCCGCCGCGCCGATGTCGGGGTCGGCGGCCTCGGCGGGCGTCAGCGGCCGGTCGAGGACCGGCACGCCCGCGCGGTGCGCGAGGACATGCCGTACGAGGGTGCGCTCCTTGCCGGCCGCCTTGTACTCGGGCCAGTACGTTCCCACGGGAGCGTCCAGGTCCAGCTCGCCGCGCTGGTGCAGCAGCAGGAGGCCGGCGGCGACCACGCCTTTGGTCGCCGAGCGCACGATCTGGGCGGTGCCGCGCTCCCAGGGGGCCGTGCCGTCGACGTCCTTCGTGCCGCCCCACAGGTCGACGACCTTGCGGCCGTCCCGGTAGACGGCGACCGCCGCGCCCCGGTCGCCGAGCGTCTCGAAGTTCCGTGCGAACGCCTCCCGGACCGGCTCGAAGCCCTCGGCCACCGCACCGCTCACGTCCACGCCCGCACGCCCTTCCGCAGTTCGCCTTCTACTCCAGCGCCTTCCCCTCCAGCGCCTTCGACTCTTCGGGGAACGCCCTGGGCGAGCCTGCGATTCCTACGCCACGTCAGCCGAGAATGATCGTTACATCGATGTTGCCGCGGGTGGCATTCGAGTACGGGCACACCTGGTGCGCCGCGTCCACCAGCTTCTCCGCGAGGCCCGGGTCCAGGACGGGGAGCGAGACGCTGAGCGCCACCGCGAGCCCGTAGCCCTTGGTGCTGTTGGGGCCGATCCCGACCTTCGCCGCCACCGTCGACCCCGTCAGGTCGTAGCCCGCCCGGTTGCCGACCAGGATCAGCGCGTTGTGGAAGCAGGAGCTGTAGCCGGCCGCGAAGAGCTGCTCGGGGTTGGTGCCGTTGCCGTCGCCGCCCAGCTGCGGCGGCATCGCCACCTTCAGCTCGATCTGGCCGTCCTGGCTGGTCACGAAGCCGTCGCGGCCCCCGTGCGCGGTGGCCTCGGCGACGTACATGATCTTCGTCGGACGGGTGTCGGCGGTACCGGCCGTCCCGTCCGTCCCGGCGGTCTCGGTCGTACCGGCTGCGGCGCCCTCTGTCACGGCGGTCCCTCCCCAAACATCTTCCCCAATTACATCGTGCACAAGGTACCGGCCGGTAGGTAGGCGCGTCCCCGGCAGGGCCAGGTAACCCGCGGTAACTTCGGTTCGTTCGCGGGCCTGTCCGGCCGGCCGGACAGGCCGCCGCACAAGAGGCCCGGCGGGCGCACGGGGGCGGGTCCCCGCGGGCGCGCAGAGGGTGGGTCCTAGTGGGTGCGGTCCGCCGTCGGGTGTGCCCGCTCGGCGAGACCCCACAGCTCCTCGCGCAGCCGCGCGATCTCCGCCGTCTCCAGTCCCGTCGACGCGAGCAGCGCCTCGGGGACGCGCTCCGCGCGCCTCCTCAGCTCCTCGCCGGGGCCGGTGCACGCCACCAGCACCGAGCGCTCGTCGTGCGCCGCGCGCTCCCGGCGCACCAGCCCCGCCGCCTCCAGGCGCTTCAGCAGCGGCGACATCGTGCCGTAGTCCAGCCGCAGCGCCGACGCCAGGTCCTTGACCCTCGTCTCGCCGCGCTCCCACAGCACCAGCAGCACGAGGTACTGCGGATAGGTCAGGCCCAGCTCGTCCAGCAGCGGCCGGTAGGCGGCGGTCACCGCGCGCTGGGCCGCGTACAGCGCGAAGCAGAGCTGCTCGTCGAGGAGCAGCAGCGAACGGTCGGCGGCGGGTTCCTCGTCAGTCACGCGCCCATTGTCGCGGAGCGCGGGTCGAACCCGAAGGGCAGCTCCAGACGGTGGGCGCGCATGAGGGCGTCGTCGGCGAGCAGCTCGCCCGTCGGGCCGTCCGCCGCGATCACGCCCTCGCTGAGGACCAGGGCGCGCGGGCAGAGCTCCAGGGCGTACGGCAGGTCGTGCGTGACCATCAGCACCGTGACGTCCAACGCCCGCAGGATGTCCGCCAGTTCGCGGCGTGAGGCGGGGTCGAGATTGGAGGACGGCTCGTCCAGGACGAGGATCTCCGGTTCCATCGCGAGGACCGTCGCGACGGCCACCCGGCGCCGCTGCCCGAAGGAGAGGTGGTGCGGCGGACGGTCCTTGAACTCCGCCATGCCCACCTGCGTGAGCGCGTGGTCGACCCGCGCCTCCAGCGCGGCCCCCTTCAGTCCTGCGGCCGCCGGACCGAACGCCACGTCCTCGCGGACGGTCGGCATGAACAGCTGGTCGTCCGGGTCCTGGAAGACGATGCCGACCTTGCGCCGGATCTCGGCCATGTGCCGCTTGTCCACGGGCAGCCCGGCCACCGTCACCGTGCCGGTTCCGCCGGTCAGGATGCCGTTGAGGTGCAGCACGAGCGTCGTCTTGCCGGCGCCGTTCGGCCCGAGCAGCGCGACCCGCTCCCCGCGCGCGACGGAGAAGTCCACCCCGAACAGGGCCTGGTGGCCGTCAGGGTAGGCGAAGGCGAGGCCGGCCACGTCGAGGGAGGGCGTCGCGTCGGAGGAGGGCGTCGCGCCGGGGGAGGCCGTCAGGTCGGGGGATGGCGTCACATCAGTCACAGGGCCCATCCCAACACGCAGACGACGAGAGCGGTGAACGGGAGGGTCAGCGCGTACGACCACTGGGCCCGGGACGCGGTCACCTCGTCGATCACCGGCATGGAACCCGCGTACCCCCGGCTGATCATGGCCAGGTGGACGCGTTCGCCGCGCTCGTAGGAGCGGATGAACAGCGCGCCCGCCGACTTCGCGAGGACCCCCCAGTGCCGCACTCCCCGGGCCTCGAAGCCGCGTGACTCCCGGGCGATCCGCATGCGCCGCATCTCGTCCGTGATGACGTCGCCGTAGCGGATCATGAAGGAGGCGATCTGCACGAGCAGCGGCGGCAGTCTCAGCCGCTGCAACCCGAGCAGCAGCTCGCGCAGTTCGGTGGTCGACGCCAGCAGCACGGACGCGGCGACGCCCAGGGTGCCCTTCGCGAGCACGTTCCAGGCGCCCCACAGTCCGTCGACGCTGAGGGACAGTCCGAGGACGTCCACCCGTGCGCCCTCCGCCACGAACGGCATCAGCAGGGCGAACGCGACGAACGGCGCCTCGATCAGCAGCCGCTTCAGCAGGAGGCCGGCGGGCACGCGCGCGCGACGCGCGACGAAGCCCAGCAGCAGCGCGTACAGGCCGAACGCCCACATCGCCTCCCGGGGCGTCGACACCACGACGACCACGAACGCGAGGACGGCGGCCAGTTTGGTGTGCGGCGGCAGACCGTGCACGGGCGAGTGCCCGTGCAGGTAGAGCCGGTGCGCGTGACCTGCTCCCATGGCCGTCAGACGTTCTCTACGACCGTGGGCGACGCGTCCGCGCCGCGTCGCCTGCGCACCGCCCAGAACATCGCGCTGCCCCCGACGACGGTCACGCCGACGCCGATGACGCCGGCGAGGCCGCCGGACAGGCGGGCGTTCGTCACGTCCTTGACGCCGTAGTCGGCGAGCGGGGAGTCGGAGGCCGCGTGCTTCCCGGTCTTCGCGTCGATGCCCTTGTCGGCGGCGACCTTCTCCAGGCCGTCGGGGCTCGCGGAGGCGTAGAAGCTGACGAATCCGGCCAGCACGAGGGAGGTGACCAGGCCCGTCGCCCACAGCGTGCGCCGGGACGTGCGCGCCGCCACCGGGACGGCGGGCCCCGCGGGGCCCTTGTCGGCCGGCGGGGCGTCGACGAGTTCGCCGTTCACCCGCAGCCGGAGGGTCTGCCGCAGGTCGCGTGCGCCGTGGACGAGGTCCGGCCGCACCGCGAGCACGGCGCCCACGGTCAGCGCGGTGATCACGGCCTCGCCGATGCCGATCAGCACATGCACGCCGATCATGGCGGTGGCGACCTTGCCGATGGCCACGTCGGTGGTGCCGCCGATCCAGTACAGGAACGTGAAGGCCACGGCGGCGGCGGGCACGGACAGCACGGCGGCGACGAAGGACGCGGCCGTGACGGACCGGCGGCTGCGCGGCAGCACCTTCACCAGGCCGCGGAAGACGGCGTACGCGACGACCGTCGTCACGATGGCCATGTCGGTGATGTTCACGCCGAGGGCGGTGAGTCCGCCGTCGGCGAAGAGGACGCCCTGCATGAGCAGGACGACGGACACGCACAGGACCCCGGTGAAGGGGCCCACCAGGATCGCGGCGAGCGCACCGCCGAGCAGATGGCCGCTGGTCCCCGCCGCGACGGGGAAGTTGAGCATCTGCACGGCGAAGATGAAGGCCGCGACGAGGCCGGCCAGCGGCGCGGTCCGGTCGTCGAGCTCGCGCCGAGCACCCCGCAGGCTCACGGCGATGGCGCCGGCGGCGACGACTGCGGTCACGGCGGAGGTCGGGGCGTTGATGAATCCGTCGGGTACGTGCACCCGACGATGATAGTGGCTTGATGCGAATCGTTCGCAAGAGCGAGGAGCTTGTGCATCGCAGAGCATCGCAGCGCGCCGGAGCACGTCGCCGCGCGTCTCCCGCGCGTCTCCCGCTCGTCTGCCGTGCATCGCGATGCATCTGCCGTGCATCGCACACATGAGATACGCCTGCTCGAAGGAGCGTATTGCGGAAAATGTGGGACATTGGAGGGGAGTGGACGCACAGCTTCCGCACAGGTCACGCTGCGTGAGAGGGTCGGCCGATGTCCGTAGTCGAACAGTACGCGCGAGCCCATATCGTCACCGACGCCGATCAGGTCGAGGAGGAACGGACGGCCGTTCCCGTCGTCCTGCGCTACGACCCGGACAGCGACCCCCGATCGGTGCGGGTCGGACTGCCCGACCGGCACGAGTGGACGTTCTCCCGCACGCTCCTCGAGCAGGGCCTGCGCGCCCCGACCGGCACCGGAGAGGTCCGGGTCTGGCCGTGCGGGCGCGTCCAGGCGATCGTGGAGTTCCATTCCGCGCACGGCGTATCGGTCGTCCAGTTCGAGTCGAAGACGCTGCTGCGGTTCCTGCGCCGCACCTACACGGCCACCGCCGCCAAGGCCCCGGCCACGTCGCGGCAGCAGACCGTCAGCCACTAGGGCGGGTTGAACGCCTCCGAGGCTGCCCTTCCGAAGGCCCCGCCGAGAGGGCCCCGAAGCCCCGGAGGGCTTCGGGGCCGCGGGAACGGGTCCGCCGTCCGTACGCGCGGTCCGGGCTGTCAGCCGCCCAGCCGCAGCAGCGACGCCACGATCGGGCCGGCCGTGTCCCCGCCGTGGCCGCCCGCCTGGACGACGCCCGCGGCCGCCAGGTCGCCGCGGTAGGCGGTGAACCAGCCGTTGGGCTTGTCCTGGTTGTCGACCTCGGCGGAGCCCGTCTTGGCGCCGTAGTCGGGGCCGAGGCCGGACATCGCCTCGGCGGCGGTGCCGGCCGCGGCGGTGTAGTTCATCAGCTCCCGCAGCTGGGACAGCGTGGCCGCCGACATCGTGCGTGAGGCCTTCGCCAGCGTGCGGCCGTCCACGGACGGGGCGACCAGGTACGGCTGGTGGAAGGAGCCCGACTTCACGGTCGCGGCGACCGAGGCCATGTTCAGCGGGTTCATCCGGACCCCGCCCTGACCGATCAGCGAGGCCGCCATCTGCGCCTTCGACTGCACCGGCACCGAACCGTCGAAGGACGGGACGCCGATCGCCCAGTTGTTCATCGACAGACCGAACACCTGCTGCGCCTGCTTGGTCAGGCTGTCGTCGTCCAGCTCCGGCGCCTGGCTGATGAAGGCGGTGTTGCAGGAGCGCGCGAAACTCGCCTTGAACGTGCCCTTGGTGATCTCGAAGTCGTCGTCGTTGTGGAACTTCCAGCCGCCGTAGGCGAACGTCTTGGGGCAGGGGTGCGTCTTGTCCGCCGACGCCAGGTCCTTCTCGATGAGCAGCGACGACGTGACGACCTTCATCGTGGAGCCGGGCGCCAGCGAGCCGTTGAACGCGGTGTTGAAGCCGTGACCGGCGTTGGCCACGGCGAGGATCTCGCCCGTGGAGGGGCGCAGCACGACGACCGACGACTTCGCGGTCTTCGCCACCTGCTGCTCGGCGGCCGCCTGGAGGGCCGGGCTCAGCGTGGTCTTCACGGTGCCCGGCGTGCCCTTGCTGAGCTCCAGCAGCGTCTTGTCGGAGGCCTTCTTCGCCTTGGCGGCCTTGCCTCGGACGACCTGGAGCTCGACGCCCGCCTTGCCGCCGGCCTTCTTGCCGTACTTCTCCCGCAGTCCGTCGAGCACCGGCGCCAGGGAGGGGTACTTCGCGGTCGTCAGCTCACCGCCGTCGCGGTCGACGGCCTTGACCGGCGGCGTCCCCGACGCGCCGGTGACGAGCCGGTCGCCGTCCTGCATGTCCGGGTGGACGACCGCGGCGTGCCAGTCGACCTGCGCCTTCCCGTTCTTCGGATTGCGGACCACGGTGAGCGCACTGGCGTACGACAGCGGCTTGCTGACGTCCTTGTACGTCACCGTGCCCTTCACCGAGAACGGGACCCTGGCGCCCTTGGCCTCGCCCGCACCGAGGGCGACGCCCACGACATGGGCGTCCTTGCCGTAGCCGGTCAGCAGGGCGGAGGCGGCCGCGGCGTCGTCCGTGGCGGCGGCCGCCTGGGCCACCTTGCCCCCCTGCCAGGCCGTGAGGAACCGCTCGGCCACGGCCTTGGCCTCGGCCGCCGACGGCGGGTCTGCCCTGACCCGCGGCACCTGCTTGCCGTTGGCGGCCGCGGCGGAACCGTCGTCGGCCGCCGCCCCGCCGCCGCCGTACAGCGCGTAGGCGCCGAACCCGGCGCCCGCGACCACGACGGCGATCATGCCTCCGGCCACGGCGGGACGCCGCTTGCCGCGCTGCTCTTCGACGCGCCTTCTCTTGCCCACTGCGTGCGATCCTCCGGATCCCCTGGGGCTTCCCCCCGCCCCGCTGCCCTCGTTGCCCTCACCGACCCCAACGACGGCAACAGCCTAGAGTCCCGTCCTGTGGGTGTGACGTCATAGGTGACGTCGGCCACTTCGGTTCCGGTTCAGCCGACCCGCAGCACCTCCACGACGATCGGCCCCGACGCGTCGACGCCGTGGCCGCCGTCCTGGGTCATGGCGGCGGCCGCGACATCGCCCCGGTAGCCGGTGAACCAGCTGTCGGACCGGGCCTGTCCGTCGACCTCGGCGGAGCCGGTCTTCGCGCCGATGCGGCCGCTCAGACCGGCCATGATCGGGGCCGCGGTGCCGCTGGTCGCGGTCCGGTTCATCATGGAGCGCAGCTGCTGGACGGTGCCCGCGGACAGCCCCTTCGCGTGGGCCGGGTCGCGGCCGTCGAGGCTCAGCGGCACGATCACCGGCTGCCGGAAGGCGCCGGTCATCGCGGTCGCGGTCACCGAGGCCATGTTCAGCGGGTTCATCTGGACCTTGCCCTGACCGATCAGACCTGCCGCGGTGTCCGGACCGCCGGCCGCCGGGACGGAGCCGTCGAACGACGGGACGCCGGTCTGCCAGTCGAGGCCGATGCCGAAGTGGTCCCGGGCCTCGTTCGTCAGCGAGTCGACCTTCACCTCGTCCGCGAACTTCACGAACGCCGTGTTGCAGGAGCGGGCGAAGCTCTCGGAGAGAGTCGCCCCCTCGTCGGGCTTCATGCCCTTGATGTTCTTGAAGGTCTGGCTCTCGGAGACGGCCGAGGAGGGGCAGGGCGCGGGACCGTTCGCGGTGGTGAGCCCGTTGTCGATGAGGGTGGCCGCGCTGACGATCTTCATCGTGGAGCCGGGCGCGACCTCGCCCAGGAACGCGGCGTTCCAGCCGTCGGCGCGGTTGTTGGCGACGGCCAGGATCTCGCCCGTGCTCGGTTTGACCGCCACCACCGACGACTCGGGGTACTTCTGGACCGCCTTCTCCGCCGCCGCCTGCACGTTCGCGCTGAGGGTGGTGGGGAGCCTGCCCGCCTTGCCCTCGGCGAGGGTCAGCAGCGGGGTGTCGGCGGTTTCGGCGGCGGCGTGCCGGATCGCCAGCTCGATGCCCGGCGTCCCGCCCGCCTTCGCCCCGTACTTGGCGCGCAACTGGTCCAGGACCGGACCGAGGGAGGGGTACTTCTCCTTCGTCAGCACCTTGCCGTCCCGGTCCACGGCCTCGATCGACGGCGCCGACGAGTCGCCCGTGACCAGGGTGTCGTCCATGTTCTTGAGCGCGGGATGGACGACCGACGGCTGCCAGTCGACGAGCGCCTTGCCGGTGGTGACGCCCCGCACGACCGTCAGCCGGCTCCGGTAGGCGAGCGGCTTGGACTTCCCGTCGAACGACACCGTCGCCTGCACGGAGAAGGGCACGCTGTCGCCGGCCGCTCTGCCCGGTGTGATCTTCACGCCCGTGATGTGCGCGGTCTGGCCGTACGAGGTCAGCAGCGGCCCGGCCTTCGCCGCGTTGTTGGTGAGATCGGCGGCGGCGCTGGCCTGCCCCTTCGCCCAGGCGGCGAAGAACGCGGCGCTGGTGTCCTTCACCTCGGAGTCGCTCGGTGGCCCGCTCTTCACGGCCACCGGCTCGGCGCCTCCCGAACCGCCGCTCCCGCCCGTGTCGCTCAGCGCGTTCACGACGTTGTACGCCCCGTAGCCGGCCCCGCCCACCATCACGGCGAACACCGAGCCGACTATGGCCGCCTTGGCCCCCTTGCGCATGGTCCGCGTCCTCCCCGTCATCCCCGTGGCGACCCTCGCGGGTCTTTTCTGAACGCGTTCAGAAAACCGCGCTCAGCCTCACAGTAAGCGCTGACGTGGCGCACGGGGCGGGAGTTTCCGCAATCGTTAGACCCATGTGTCCAGCCACATACGTGAACGCCAGTCGTCGATCGGGATGGCCTGGCCGGTGTACAGGGGGAAGAAGTAGATGAAGTTCCAGGCGATCAGGAGGACCAGGACGCCCGCGCCCGTGGCGCCCGCGACGCGGCGGGTGTCGCTGGAGCCCGGGGGACCGACGAGGGCGCCGATCATCATGGCCACGGCCAGACACAGGAAGGGCAGGAAGACGACGGCGTAGAAGAGGAAGATCGTGCGTTCCTGGTACATGAACCACGGCAGGTAGCCGGCCGCGATGCCGCAGACGATCGCCCCCGCACGCCAGTCACGACGGAACAGCCAGCGCCACAGCACGAACAGCACCGCGAAACAGGCCGCCCACCACAGGAGCGGGGTGCCGATGGCCAGCACCTCGCGCGCGCACTTCTCGCCCGCGTCCGTCGGACAGCCGTCCGCGCCGGGCGCCGGGGACTCGTAGAAGTAGGAGACCGGGCGGCCCAGGACGAGCCAGCTCCACGGGTTCGACTGGTACGTGTGCGGCGACGTGAGGTGGGTGTGGAACTCGTACACCTCGTGCTCGTAGTGCCACAGGCTGCGCCACCAGTCGGGGAACAGCCACGTCCAGCTGCCGCCCTTGCCGTCGGTGGCCGCCCAGTTGCGGTAGTAACCGCCCTTGCCGTCCGTGGCGGACAGGATCCAGCCCGTCCACGACACCAGGTACGTGACCAGCGCGACCGGCACCGTCGCGAGGAACGCGAAGCCCGTGTCCCGCTTCAGCACCGCCAGGAGCGGACGCCGGGCGCCCGCCACCTTGCGCGAGCCGACGTCCCACAACACCGTCATCAGGCAGAACGCGACCATGATGTACAGGCCGTTCCACTTCGTGCCGATGGCCAGGCCCAGCATCAGGCCCGCCCCCCAGCGCCAGGGGCGCCACCCGATGCGGGTCGTCTCCGCGATGTGGGCGTCCGGGCGGCAGCGGCCGTCCGCGTCCGGCTCGAGCGCCGCGGCGAGCCGGGCGCGCGCCCAGTCCCGGTCGGCCACCAGACAGCCGAACGCCGCCAGCACGAAGAACATCAGCACCCCGTCGAGCAGGGCCGTGCGGCTCATCACGAAGTGCAGGCCGTCCACCGCCATCAGCGCGCCCGCGAGGCAGCCGAGGAACGTGGAGCGGAAGAGGCGGCGGCCGATCCGGCACAGCATCAGCACGCTGAGCGTGCCGAGCACCGCCGTCATGAACCGCCAGCCGAACGGATCGAACCCGAAGAGCAGTTCGCCGAGCCCGATCACGTACTTGCCGACCGGCGGATGCACGACGTACGCCGCGTCCCCAGGGATCGTGACATGACCGCCCGAGGAGAGGATGGCGTCGTTGGCGTTCTTGTCCCAGTTGACCTCGAACCCGCGGTGGACGAGCGCCCACGCGTCCTTCGCGTAGTACGTCTCGTCGAATATCACCGCCCTGGGGCTGCCCAGGCGCCAGAACCGCAGCACGCCCGCCAGCAGCGTGACCAGCAGCGGACCGAGCCAGGGCGACCAGCGGACGATGCGGTCCGCCCACCCGTACGGGACGCCGAGCGCCTGCCACAGCCGCGGGCCGGGCTGCGCGAACGGCGGCAGCAGACGCTCCCGGACATCGGCGGAGGACTGCGCCGGGTGGCCGAAACGGCGCAGCCGCTGCTGCCACGGCGGCCGCCGGTCGTGCGGCGCCGGGTCCTGCCTGTAGTCCGTGGAGTCCATGGAGGACGCGGTACTGGTCACCGCGCCATCGTAGGGAACACCTCTGTGTGAGTCCCGTGTCTCTCGCCCTGCGAGGATGGAAACGTGACAGCTACGCCCCGAACCGCCCCCGGAGTCCTCGTCCTCGCCGGCACGCCGATCGGCGACGTCGCGGACGCCCCGCCGCGCCTCGCCGAGGAACTGACGGTCGCCGACGTCATCGCCGCCGAGGACACCCGCAGGCTGCGCCGGCTGACCCAGGCCCTGGGCGTGACGCCCAAGGGACGGGTGGTGTCCTACTTCGAGGGCAACGAGTCCGCCCGCACACCCGAACTGGTCGAGGAACTCGTCGGCGGCGCACGGGTGCTGCTGGTCACCGACGCCGGGATGCCCTCGGTCTCCGACCCCGGCTACCGGCTGGTCGCCGCCGCCGTGGAGCGGGAGGTCCGCGTCACCGCCGTCCCCGGCCCGTCCGCGGTGCTCACCGCGCTGGCCCTGTCCGGGCTGCCCGTCGACCGGTTCTGCTTCGAGGGGTTCCTGCCGCGCAAGGCGGGCGAACGGCTGTCGCGGCTGCGCGACGTCGCCGACGAGCGCCGCACGCTCGTCTACTTCGAGGCCCCCCACCGGCTCGACGACACCCTCGCCGCGATGGCCGAGGTGTTCGGCGCGGACCGGCGCGCCGCCGTCTGCCGTGAACTGACCAAGACGTACGAAGAGGTGAAGCGCGGTCCGCTCGGCGAACTGGCGGAGTGGGCGGCCGAGGGCGTGCGGGGCGAGATCACCGTCGTCGTGACCGGCGCGCCGGAACGCGGGCCCGAGGAGCTCGACGCGACGGAACTGGTGCGGCGCGTGCGGGTGCGCGAGGAGGCGGGCGAACGCCGCAAGGAGGCCATCGCGGCGGTCGCGGCGGAGGCCGGACTCCCCAAGCGCGAGGTGTTCGACGCGGTGGTGGCGGCGAAGAACTCCGGTGCGCTCTGACCGCTGTCCCGGGCGCGCGGGGACGGCTGTCCCGGTGGTCCTCGGGGGCGGCCCCGGGCGTCTGGTGAGGACCGTCCCGGTCGTGCTGTGACGGCTGACACCGAGGTGTTGTGAAGGGGCTCACACCCCCTCTGAGCAGGGCGCATGTCGTCTGAGCGTGCGCCCCATGCGCGGGCAAAGGACCCCGGGCCCTGGGGCAAGGGACACCCAAATCGCCTTCAACAGTGCACAGGTCGAGTGCATTCGCCGCGGGGGAGGCGTCCACTGGACGACGGGACGTGAACCGTCCCACCAGCGGACCACGGGAGCGGCCATGAGTGACATCACAGGGCAGACCGGCCTCCGCGGCGGTGCGAGCGCCGTCGTCAACGAGTCGTACTCCTTCGCCTGCATGCGCTGCGGGCACGGCTGGGAACAGTCGTACGAGATCGAGCACCACACCGACGCCGACGGCCACGAGTTCGTCCTCTACGTGGCGAACGGGCGTGTCGTGCCGTCGCCGCTGAGCCGGCCGGCCTGTCAGAACTGCGACGGGCACATCGTGCGCATCATGCGGGCGGGTCAGGTCTCCTCGGTGCTGAGCGCCGCCCGTCAGCGCAAGGCGTCCCCGGCCGGACCGGTCCAGGCGCCGGTGACGGCGGCCGAGGGGCAGCCCGAGGGGCGCCCGGAGGGACAGCCGCAGCACCACTGGCACCTGTCCGACCTGCTGCACCCCTTCCGCAAGGCGAGCTAGCCGGGCGCCGGGCGGGGAGGGCGGCGCCCTCCCCGGCCCTTTCCGTAGGATCGGGGCATGTCTTCGAACGCCGGCGACCGCGCCGACAAGAGTGCCGCGCCGCCGCTTCCGGCCCCCCTCGGGGTGCCGGTCGCGGACTCCCACACCCACCTCGACATGCAGTCGGGCACGGTGGAGGAGGCTCTCGCGAAAGCCGCGTCGGTCGGCGTGACCACGGTCGTCCAGGTCGGCTGCGACGTCCGCGGCTCCCGGTGGGCGGCCGAGACGGCGGCGGCGCACGACAGCGTGCACGCCGCCGTCGCCCTGCACCCGAACGAGGCGCCGCGGATCGTGCACGGCGACCCTGGGGGAGGCCGGTCCCGGCAGGGGGCGCGGACGCCGGGCGGCACCGGGGCGCTCGACGAGGCGCTCGCCGAGATCGACCGCCTCGCCGCGCTCCCGCACGTCAAGGGCGTCGGCGAGACCGGACTCGACTTCTTCCGCACCGGCCCCGAGGGCAAGGAAGCCCAGGAGAGCTCCTTCCGCGCCCACATCGAGATGGCCAAGCGGCACGGCAAGGCCCTGGTCATCCACGACCGCGACGCGCACGCCGACGTCCTGCGCGTCCTGAAGGAGGAGGGCGCTCCCGAGCGGACCGTCTTCCACTGCTACTCCGGCGACGCCGAGATGGCCGAGATCTGCGCCCGCGCCGGCTACTTCATGTCCTTCGCCGGCAACGTCACCTTCAAGAACGCCCAGAACCTCAGGGACGCCGTCGCCGTGGCCCCCGCGGAGCTGCTCCTGGTCGAGACCGACGCCCCCTTCCTCACCCCGGCGCCCTACCGCGGACGCCCGAACGCCCCCTACCTCATCCCCGTCACCGTGCGCGCCATGGCCGCCGTGCGAGGCGTCGACGAGGACGTCCTGGCCGCCGCTCTCGCCGCCAACACGGCACGCGCGTTCGGGTACTGACCCGCACACACGCGTCGAACACCACGCTCGGTAGCCGCGCCACTTTGGAGAGTGACCGTCGCTCCGCTAGGTTCTGGGGGCCCGATCCGGACCCCACCCCTGGAGTGTCGGCGTGAGCAACTCGCAGTACCTCGAGTACGGGCCGTACGGCGGCGGGACGCAGGTCGACCTGCACAACGCCGAGACGGTCGCGTACGGCGTGTACGCGGCGCCCGGGACGTACGACGACACCTACCGCCCCTCGTACGAGGAGTACGCGGCGGACGAGGCGTACGACGCGCGGCCGGCCCCGGCCGAGCCCCCACGGACGCTGCAGCTGACCGAGCCGGTTCTCCCGCTCCCGGAACCGCCGCTGCCGACCCAGGCGTCGGCGCAGGGCACGGGGCGGCGGGCCGAGCGCCGGCGCCGGGCACGCGGCGCCGAGCGTCCGGAGTCCGCGATGCGCCGGCTGCTCCCGCAGGCACTCGTCGTCGCGTTCCTGGCCGGCGGCACCACCGCGTTCGTCGCCGACGACAAGGCGGTGGAGCTGACCGTCGACGGCAAGCCGCGCACCCTGCACACCTTCGCCGACGACGTGGGCGAACTCCTCGCGGACGAGGGCGTGCTGGTGGGCGAGCACGACGTGGTCGCACCCGCCGCGGGCACGGACCTCGCCGGCGGCGACGAGATCACCGTGCACTACGGGCGGCCCGTCCGGCTCACCCTTGACGGGCAGCGGCACGAGTGGTGGACGACCGCGCACACCGTCGAGGAGGCGCTCCGCCAGCTCGGGGTGCGGGCGGAAGGCGCGTACATGTCCGTCTCGCGCTCCCAGCGCATCGGACGCGCGGGGCTGGCGCTGGACGTGCGCACCGAGCGTTCCGTCACCGTCATGGCCGACGGCCGGGCCCGCACCATCCGCACCAACGCGGCGACCGTGCGCGAGGCGGTCGCGGCAGCCGGGATCACCCTGCGCGGCGAGGACACCACCTCCGTCGAGCCCGGCAGCTTCCCGCGCGACGGCCAGACGGTCACCGTGCTGCGGATCACCGGCTCCCAGGAGGTCCGCGAGGAGCAGATCCCGTTCCACGTGCGCCGCACCGAGGACCCCTCGCTGTTCAAGGGCACGGAGGTGGTGGAACGGGCCGGACAGCCCGGACTGCGGCGCATCACCTACGCCCTGCGCTCAGTGAACGGCGTGCGGCAGAAGCCCCGGCGGATCCGTGACGAGATCGTGCGCGAGCCGCGCGAGCAACGCGTGCGGGTCGGGACGAAGCCGCTGCCGTCGTCGGTGCAGGGAGCCGACGGCCTGGACTGGCGCGGCCTCGCCGCCTGCGAGTCGGGCGGCCGGCCCGGCGCCGTCGACTCCTCGGGCACCTACGGCGGGCTCTACCAGTTCGACACCCGCACCTGGCAGAGCCTCGGCGGCAGCGGACGGCCCCAGGACGCCCCGGCGGCGGAGCAGACCCTCCGCGCGAAGAAGCTGTACGTGCGACGCGGCGCGAGCCCCTGGCCGCACTGCGGACGCCGACTGCACGGCTGACGCCGCCACACGGCGGCCCGGCAGCAGGACGGCGCACGGCGGCCCCGGCAACGGGACGGCGCAAGGCGGCCACACCCCGGTTCGGGGTCGCACCCACCCCCGGTTCGGGGTCGCGCCTCGGCGTGGCGGGCGCACCCCCCGAGTGGGGGCTGCGGGCTCGGGGACCGCTTCCTGGCGCGGGGGCCGTGCTCGGGGACGGCGGGAGTGCGGGGGCGTCCTCGCAGCCCCGTACCCTTGTCCCGTGAGCAGCAGCCCCCCTTCCGACGCCCTTCTGGGCCCCGCCGACATCCGTGAGCTGGCGGCCGTCCTCGGCGTGCGGCCCACCAAGCAGCGCGGCCAGAACTTCGTGATCGACGCGAACACCGTCCGCCGGATCGTCCGCACCGCGGGGGTCCGGCCCGACGACGTGGTCGTCGAGGTCGGCCCCGGACTCGGCTCCCTCACCCTCGCCCTGCTGGAGGTCGCCGACCGGGTCACGGCCGTCGAGATCGACGACGTCCTGGCCGGCGCGCTGCCCGCGACGATCACCGCCCGCATGCCGCAGCGCGCGGAGCGGTTCGCGCTGGTGCACTCCGACGCGATGCACGTGAGCGAACTGCCGGGCCCCGCCCCCACCGCGCTCGTCGCGAACCTGCCGTACAACGTGGCCGTGCCCGTGCTGCTGCACATGCTGGAGACGTTCCCGAGCATCGAACGCACCCTGGTCATGGTCCAGTCGGAGGTCGCCGACCGGCTCGCCGCGGGCCCCGGCTCGAAGGTGTACGGCGTGCCGTCCGTGAAGGCGAACTGGTACGCCGACGTCAAGCGGGCCGGAGCCATCGGCCGCAACGTCTTCTGGCCGGCGCCGAACGTGGACAGCGGGCTGGTCTCGCTGGTGCGGCGGTCCGAGCCGGTCGTGACCACGGCGTCCCGGCGCGAGGTCTTCGCCGTCGTCGACGCGGCCTTCGCCCAGCGCCGCAAGACCCTGCGGGCCGCGCTCGCCGGGTGGGCGGGGTCGGCGGCCGCCGCCGAGACGGCGCTGGTCGCCGCCGGGGTCTCCCCGCAGGCGCGCGGCGAGGCCCTCACCGTCGAGGAGTTCGCCCGGATCGCCGAGCACCGGCAGAAGGACTCCGCGTGAGCGCCGGCGTCACCGTGCGGGTGCCCGCCAAGGTCAACGTGCAGCTCGCGGTGGGCGCGGCCCGCCCCGACGGCTTCCACGACCTGGCCAACGTGTTCCTGGCGGTCGGACTGTACGACGAGGTCACGGTGACCCCGGCCGACGGGCTCCGCGTCACCTGCGAGGGCCCGGACGCGGCCCAGGTGCCCCTGGACCGCACGAACCTGGCGGCGCGGGCCGCGATCGCCCTCGCCGAGCGGTACGGCCGCACCCCCGACGTGCATCTGCACATCGCCAAGGACATCCCGGTCGCCGGCGGCATGGCGGGCGGCAGCGCGGACGGCGCGGGCGCGCTGCTGGCCTGCGACGCGCTGTGGGGCACCGGCGCCACCCGGGACGAACTCCTCGACATCTGCGCCGAGTTGGGCAGCGACGTGCCGTTCAGCCTGGTCGGCGGGGCGGCCCTCGGCACCGGACGCGGCGAGAAGCTGACGGCCCTGGAGACCGGCGGCGCCTTCCACTGGGTGTTCGCGATGGCCGGACGGGGGCTGTCGACTCCGGCGGTGTTCCGCGAGTTCGACCGGCTCACCCGGGGAACGGACGTCCCCGAACCGGTCGCCTCCGGCGCGCTCCTGGACGCCCTCGCCGCGGGCGACCCCGACGCCCTCGCGGCCACCGTCTCCAACGACCTCCAGCCCGCCGCGCTGTCGCTCTTCCCGGAACTCGCCGCCGCCCTGGCGGCGGGGCGCGGGGCGGGGGCGCTGGCCGCGCTCGTCTCGGGCTCGGGCCCGACGACGGCGTTCCTCGTGCGGGACGCGAAGTCGGCGCACAGGACGGCGGAGGCGTTGCGGGCGTCGGGCGCGTGCAGTGCGGTGCGGACGGCGTCCGGGCCGGTCCCCGGGGCGACGGTCCTCTGAGACCGCCGCCCGGTCTCAGGGAGGTCTCACCGGGGTCTCACAGAGCGTCGATCGAGGTCAGGTCGATGTCGATGTCGTACGGCACGCTGACCTTGACGTGGTCGTGGCAGATGCCGGTCAGCGCGTAGGCGCCGGTGGCCTCGCCGCGTTCGTAGACACGGAAGGGGTCCTGCTGCCCGTCCTCCACGGCAGCGGCCCGGTCCCGATCACGTCATCACAAAGAGTGACCACCCCCTCGCGCCCGGCGCCTCACCCGGCAGGCCGTAGGCTTAAAGGCTGTCCGACCCCGATGCGCAGGAGTGAAATGGCCGTCAATCTGGTCAATGTCGAGAACGTCAGCAAGGTGTACGGGACGCGTGCGCTGCTCGACGGCATCTCGCTCGGCGTGTCCGAAGGGGACCGGATCGGCGTCGTCGGCCGCAACGGCGACGGGAAGACCACGCTGATCCGCATGCTCGCCAAGCTGGAGGAGGCGGACTCCGGCCGGGTCACGCACTCCGGCGGGGTGCGCCTCGGCGTGCTCACCCAGCACGACTCGCTCGACTCGGCCGCGACCGTGCGTCACGAGGTCATCCGGGACATGGCCGACCACGAGTGGGCCGGCAACGCGAAGGTCCGGGACGTGCTCACCGGGCTCTTCGGCGGACTCGACCTGCCCGGCTTCCCGCAGGGCCTGGACACCGTCATCGGCCCGCTCTCCGGTGGTGAGCGCCGCCGGATCGCGCTCGCCAAGCTGCTGATCGAGGAGCAGGACCTCATCGTCCTGGACGAGCCGACCAACCACCTCGACGTCGAGGGCATCTCGTGGCTCGCCCGGCATCTGCGCGAGCGCCGTTCCGCGCTCGTCTGCGTCACCCACGACCGCTGGTTCCTCGACCAGGTCTGCACACGCATGTGGGACGTGCAGCGGGGCGCCGTCCACGAGTACGAGGGCGGGTACTCCGACTACGTCTTCGCGCGCGCGGAGCGTGAGCGGATCGCCGCGACGGAGGAGACCAAGCGGCAGAACCTGGTCCGCAAGGAGCTGGCCTGGCTGCGGCGCGGCGCGCCCGCGCGCACGTCCAAGCCGCGCTTCCGCGTCGAGGCCGCCAACGAGCTCATCGCGGACGTGCCGCCGCCGCGCGACAGCAGCGAACTGATGAAGTTCGCCTCCTCGCGGCTCGGCCGGACGGTCTTCGACCTCGAGGACGTCACCGTGCAGGCCGGCCCCAAGGTACTGCTGAAGCACATCACCTGGCACCTCGGCCCCGGCGACCGCATCGGTCTGGTCGGCGTCAACGGCGCCGGCAAGACCTCCCTGCTGAGGGCCCTGGCCGAGGCCGCGCGCACCGAGGGCGAGACCCAGCCCGTGGGCGGCCGGATCGTCGTCGGCAGGACGGTGAAGCTCGCCTACCTCTCCCAGGAGGTCGCCGAACTCGACCCGAACCTGCGGGTGCTGGAAGCCGTGCAACAGGTGCGTGAACGCGTCGATCTCGGCAAGGGCCGGGAGATGACCGCCGGGCAGCTCTGCGAGACGTTCGGCTTCAACAAGGACAAGCAGTGGACGCCGGTCGGCGACCTGTCCGGCGGGGAACGCCGCCGGCTGCAGATCCTGCGGCTGCTGATGGACGAGCCCAACGTCCTCTTCCTCGACGAGCCCACCAACGACCTGGACATCGAGACCCTCACCCAGCTCGAGGACCTGCTCGACGGCTGGCCCGGCTCGATGATCGTCATCTCTCACGACCGATTCTTCGTCGAGCGCACGACGGACCGCGTCTTCGCCCTCCTCGGCGACGCCGCGCTGCGGATGCTCCCGCGCGGCATCGACGAGTACATCGAGCGCCGGCAGCGCATGGAGGAGGCCGCCGCCGCTTCCGCCGCCCCGGCGGTCGCGCAGAAGGCCGCGCCCGACAAGAGCGCCGCCGACCAGCGCGCCGCCAAGAAGGAACTCCAGAAGATCGAGCGGCAGTTGGACAAGGTCTCCGAGAAGGAGACCAAGCTGCACGACCGGATCGCCGCCCACGCCACCGACTTCGCGAAGGTGGCCGAACTCGACGCCGAACTGCGCGCGTTGGCCGGCGAGCGGGAGGAACTGGAGCTGCGATGGCTGGATCTCGCCGAGGACGCGTGAAGGGTGCGTGAAGACGCATAACGACGGCATCACGGGGCGGTCCTCCCTTGGGAACAGGGGTGGAGCGGCCCCGGAGGCCGTCGGCGCCGGGTGATAGAAAGAGCCGTCCGAGAACCTTCTGAGGACGGCTCCGGGTGGTCACTGGCCCGGAGGCGTGGCTAAAAATCAGTGACCAGGGGGAACACGCCGATGGCCCAGCCGCCCAGTCAGCCGCCGCAGCCCGGCGGTTTCGGAGCACCGCAGGATCAGCCGCCGCACCAGCAGCCGCCGCAGCAGCAGCCGCAAGGCGGCTTCGGCGCTCCGCAGATGCCGCCGCAGCCGCCCCAGGGCCCGCCGGCCCAGCCGCCGCAGCCCGGCTACGGCTACCCGCAGCAGCCCGGCCCCTACGGGCAACAGCCCCAGCAGCCCGGCCCGTACGGGCAGCCCGGCCCCTACGGGCAGCAGGGCCCGTACGGTCAGGCCGGCGGCCCCTACGCCCCGCAGCCCGGCTACGGCTACCCCCAGCAGCCCCAGTTCCCCGGCGCGCCCGGCGCCCCGGCGGGCGGACGCAACCCCTTCAAGGGCCGGCCCGCGCTGGTCGTCGGGGCCGCGGTCGTGGCGCTGCTGGTGATCGGCGGCGCGGTGTTCGCGGTCACGAACGGCGGGGACGAGGACCCGAAGAAGCCCGTCGCCGGACCGAGCGGCGACGACAAGGCCACCAGCGCTGCCCCGGTCAACCCCGGTGACGGCAGCGGCGACGGCGGCGGGGACGACCAGGACTTCAACGCCGGCCGCAAGTCCGGCGAGGCGAAGGTGCTCTGGTACAAGGAGGCGCCTGACGCGCCCGCCTCCGGCGCCGACGCCCCCGGCATGTGGATCACTTCGAAGGCCGCCGTGAAGGCCGCCTACAAGCAGGTCGTCGCGTACAACGTGGCGGACGGCAGGCCGACCTGGCCCGCCCTCACGTTCCCGCAGAAGATCTGCGCCGTCACCCCGCAGCGGACGGCCGACGACAAGGTCGTCGTCGCCTACATGAGCGGCACCAGCGACCGCGCCAAGTGCAACCAGCTCCAGCAGGTCGACCTCGGCACCGGCGCCAAGGGCTGGACGGGCGTGGTCGGGGACGGCGCGCTGTTCGACAGCGCGACCAGCATCGAACTGTCGCTGGCCGGCAACACGCTGATGGTGGGCCGCTCGCAGTCCGGCACGGCGTACGACGTCCGCACGGGCAAGAAGCTGTACGACAAGCAGAAGTACGGTGACGCGTGCTTCCCGACGGCGTTCGCGGGCGGAACCCGGCTCATCTCGGTGGCGTCCTGCGACGCGACCAAGACCACCGAGCACGACGAGATGCAGGAGCTGGACCCGGCCACCGGCAAGGTCAAGTGGACCCAGAAGTTCGACAAGGGGTGGAGCGTCGGCAAGACGTACTCCGTCGACCCGCTGGTCGTCTACAGCACCAACAAGGACAAGAACTCCTGGAACATCTCGACGTTCAAGGCGAACGGCTCCTACCGCTCGCAGGTCGGCTTCGACGAGGACTTCGCGCCCGACTGTGCCTCCGGCTTCCTGCAGCGCAATCTGACCGGCTGTCAGGGCACGGCGTCCGACGCCGACACGCTCTACCTGCCGACCGACGCGAAGAGCGGTCCCAACGAGATCGTGGCGATCGACCTGGCCACCGGCAAGGAGAAGTGGCGGGTGAAGTCCCCGGCCGACGAGGCCATGCAGCCGGTGCGGGTCGAGGGCGGGAACCTCGTGGCGTACGTCCAGCCCTCGTACGACGCGCCCGGTCAGGTGGTGGCGATCCCCACGGCGGGGTCCGCGCACACGCCCACGAAGCTGCTTCAACTGCCCGAGAGCACGGTCAAGATCGAGGACGGCTTCTACTCGCGTGCCGTCGACTGGGTCGGCGGGCGCTTCTACATCTCCACCACCCGGCTGACGGGCAACGACGACACGAAGGAGAAGCTGATGCTCGCCTACGGCAAGTGAGGCGAGCCGCCGTCCTCCCGGCTTCAGCCGTCGTCCGGGCCCGCCACGGCGGGCCGCCCGGGCCGCCTTGCGCGCTACCCCGTTTCTCCCTCTTCTCCCTCTTCTCCGTCTTCTCCGCCTTTCCGGGCTTCCCGAGTTTTCTCCTGAGGTACCCACACCATGACGCAGCCGCCGCCCCCGCCGCCGAACCAACCCCCGAACCAGCCCCCGAACCAGCCCCCGCAGCAGGGCGGCTTCGGCCCGCCGCAGCCGCCGCAGGACGCGACGTCCCAGGCCGTCCCCCAGGACTCCGGTCGGCAGGAGCCCGTCCCCCAGGACTCCGCACCGCACGACGCTGTGCCGCAGTCGCCCGCGCCGAACCTGTCGAAGGCCCCGGAGCCGCAGTCTCCGCCCCAGCCCCCGGCCCCGGTTCAGGACCGGCCCCCGGCCCAGGGGCAGGCGCCCCAGGCCACGCCGACGACGCCTGCGCCGCCGGCTCCGTCCGGGCCGCCGCAGCCCCAGCCGGGCTACGGCTACCCGCAGGTCCCCGGCGGACCGGGCGGGCCCGCCGCGCCCCCGGCCGGCCCCGGTTACGGCTATCCGGCCCAGCCGGGAGCTCCCGCTCCGGGCCCGTCCGCGTACGGCCACCCGCAGCCGAGCCCCTACGGTCAGCCGCAGCCCAGCCCCTACGGCCAGCCGCAGACGAACCCCTACGGCCAGCCGCCGGGCTACGGCTATCCCGGTCAGCCCGGTCAGCCCGGTCAGCCCGGTCAGCCCGGTCAGCTCGGTCAGCCGGGTTACGGCTACCCGGGGCAGCCGACCGTGCCCATGCAGCCGCAGGTCGTCGGGAGCGGCGGCCCGACGGGTTCCGGCGGGAAGATCAACGCGCAGGTGGCGATCATCGTCGCGGCGGTCGTCGCGATCGCGCTGATCGTCGGCGGCGGCGTCTGGTACGCGAACTCCGACAGCGGCGGCAAGAAGGAGGAGGCGAGCTCCGGCGGCGCGAACGGCGGCGGGGGCGACAAGGGAGACACGGGGGGAGGCACCGGCGGCACGACCTCGGGCGGCAGCGAGAAGGCGCCGGCCGACCCGTCCTCCGACGTGCTCTTCAAGCTTGCGATGCCGGTGGTCAAGAAGGACGACAACGTCGGCGTCCGGGGTTCCTGGCTGACCGACAAGGCGTACGTGAAGACGGGCGTCAACGGGATCACCGGCTACGACCCGGAGAAGGGCGTCAAGCTCTGGTCGATCGCGCTGCCGGGCCCGGTGTGCGAGGCCAGCAAGTTCGCCACCGACGACCACCGCACGGCGGTCGTCTTCCAGTCGAGCACCGCCAAGACGGCCCGCTGCGACCAGATCGCGGCGATCGACCTCGCCGCCGGCAAGCAACTGTGGAAGAAGACCGTCACCTCCGGGGACTACGCGATCGACTTCGACAACGTCACGGTCAGCGCGAACACGGTCGCCGTGGGCAGCACGGAGGGCGGCGCCGCCTTCGACGTCGACTCCGGCAAGGTGCTGTGGTCGCCGAAGCCGGCCGACACCTGCTACGACGCCGGATACGGCGGCGGCCCCAAGCTGGTGGCGGTGCGCAAGTGCGGCGCGTACGACAACCCCGAGCTGCACATCCAGACCATCGACCCGGTCTCCGGGAAGGTGCTCTCCGAGTACAAGCTGGCGACGGGCATCGAATACGCGTCCGTCGTCTCCACCGAGCCCCTGGTGGTGGCCGCCGACGTCGGCGACAGCGCCGGGGACGGCAGCGGCATCTCGGACTTCTTCTCCATCGACAACAAGACCGGCAAGCTGCGCACCCGCATCTCGGTGCCGGGGGCCGAGTACGCGGCCGACTGCGAGGGCATCACCAGGATCGAGGCCTGCACGGGCCTGGCCGTCGGCAACGACCGCATCTACGTGCCCACCGAGGAGCACGACGGCAGCGGCAGCCACGGCCGGACGAACGAGGTCGTCGCCTTCGACCTGGCCACCGGAAAGCAGACCGGCCAGCGCGCGGACGCCGGCGACGGCTACACGATCTACCCGCTGCGCATGGACGGCAGCAACCTGATCGCGTACAAGAGGCCGCCGTACGACAAGGGCGGACAGGTCGTCAGCGTCGACGGCGGCTCCTTCAAGGAGACCGTGCTGCTGGAGAACGCGGCCACGGACGCGGTGCACGACCTGGAGTCCGGCCTGTCCCCGGAGTACTCCGAGGTCCTCTTCGCGCAGGGACGCCTGTACATGTCGGAGGTGTACGTCGACGACGACGCCTCCTCGGGCGGCGACCCCGAGTACCTCGCGGTCGGATTCGGCACCGCGGGCAGCTGATCGTACGGATCGTCGTGACGGCCCCGACCCCGAGCAGATGCGCGCTCGGGGGCCGGGCCCGCTCATTTATCGCCAACGTCGCCCTCGTGAGAGGAATTTCGGCGATCCGGGCAGTTCTCGCCGGTAGGGGGAGCGCAACGTCGAACAAGCGTGTAGCTTCCGGGGGCATGAAGACAGGGGTGCCGGGGGGCGCCCTTTGTTCGTCCGCGTGGGTCTTCGTGGGTGCGTGTGGGTCCGCGTGGATCCGTGTGGGCATCCATGGGGGGACTGGGGGGTTGCTCGATGGGAGTGCGGCTGATGGTGGTCGACGACCACCGCCTGCTCGCCGAGGCGCTGGCCTCGGCGCTCAAACTGCGGGGGCACCGGGTGCTCGCCGCGGCGGCGCCGACGGCGGGGGCGGCCGAGCTGGTGATCACCCGTGCGCCCGAGGTGTGTCTGCTGGGCACGGCGGCCCCGGCCGAACCGGGCGTCTTCGACCCCGTGGTCCGCATCAAGCGGGAGCGCCCGCAGGTCGCGGTCCTGGTCCTCGGACCGGTGCCGAGCCCGCGCGGGATCGCCGCGGCCTTCGCGGCGGGCGCCTCCGGCTACGTACGTCATGACGAGCGCATAGAGGGTGTGGAGCGGGCCATCATGAAGGCGCGGGCGGGCGAGGCGGCGGTGGCGCCGCAGCTGCTCCAGGGCGCGTTCGGCGAACTGCTGAACCCGGCGGCCCAGCCGGACGACGAGGGCCAGCGGCTGCTGCAGATGCTGACCCCGCGGGAGGTGGAGGTCCTGGTCCGCGTCGCCGAGGGCGAGGACACCCGGCTGATCGCCGCCGGTATGGGCATCGCCCCGTCCACGGCCCGCACCCATGTGCAGCGGGTCCTGATGAAGCTCGGCGTGGGTTCCCGCCTGGAGGCGGCGGCGCTCGCGGCGCGCACGGGTCTGCTGGACCGGGCGGGACCGTTGCCGCACGCCTCCCGCGACCGGGCGGCGGAAGCGGAGTAGGGCGCATGCGAGCACGCAGGGTCATCGGGCGGGGTGCGCGCCTCGGCGTCCTCATCGGGGCGTGGCCCGCGGGGACGCTCGGCCTGCTGTGCCTGGTGACGGCGTTCGTCTTCCTGACCGGCGGCCTGTACGCGACCGCGTGGGCGCTGACGACGGCGGGCGTGTACGCGGCGCTGGGCAGCATGGCGGTGGGCGTCGTCCTCGGCACGGCCACCGGTGTCGCCCTGGCGATCGCCCCGCGCCGCCTGCTGGCGCGGGCCCCGCTGCGCGGCCTGCTGGCGGCACTCACCGCGGGGCTGCCGGTCGCGGCGCTGTACGTCGCCTTCCTGACCGCAGAGGGCTGCACCCTGGCGAGTTACCCGCTGTCGACGCACTTCGTCGGCTGGGCGGTCATCCTGACGATCGCCCTGGTGGCGGCGGCACGAAGCGGTGAGATCGCCGGGTGCGGCGCCGATGCGACGACGAACGGGGCGAGCGGCGATGCCGGGTCAGCGGAAGCGGAAGCGGCAGCGGAGCGGGGCGCCGGAACAGCGCACTGACGGCCGCTGGGACGTGCTGCTCGAGACGCAGGACCGGTCCGAGCTGCGCGCGGCGCTGCTGCGCGTGCGTGCGGCGCGGCCGCGGATCGACGCGGCGGCGGTGCGTATCGACACCCTGTGCGGCCGCTCGGACCGTCCCACCACGTACCGGCTGTGCCTGTTCGTGCCGACGCCCGGGTCTCCGTCGCCCGCACGGGACCCGGGCGCGGGGTAATTCGAGGCGGGCCGGTGCCTGGGCTGTCTAGGCTCTCGCCATGCCCACCCCGGAACTGCAGCGGATCCACGCCTTTCTGTCGGCCTTCGCCCGCCGCCAGGCCGCGCGCGTCGTCGACCTCCCGGGCGGGTTCGCCGTCCACGACGACTCCTTCGCGCATTCCCACGCGGACAACCAGGTCGTCGTCGACGCGGCCGTGGATCCCGAGGCGCTGCCCGCTCTCGCGGAGCGGGCACTGGGGCATCTGCCGTTCCGCATGGTCTCCGTGCTGGACGACGCTGTCGCCGCCGCGTGCGCGCAGCCGCTGATCCGGGCCGGGTACACGCAGTCCGTCCTGCTGGTCATGCTGCACACGGGGCCGGTGCCGGCCGGTGGCGGAGCGGCGCGGGAAGTGGACCTCGACGCGCTCCGGGTCCCCCTGGCCCGGCGCTGGCGGGGCTTCCTCCCGGACGTCGACGACGAGGTCGTCCGCCACCTCGTCGACCGGCGCGAGGCGCGTCGCCGCGGGGCCGACGTCGTCCGCTTCCTCGGCGCCCATACGGAGGAGGGCGAGGTCGCCTCCTGGGCGGACCTCTATATGGACCCGGCGGCGGGCACGGCCCAGATCGAGGACCTGGTCACCTCGGAGGCCCATCTCAGGCGCGGCCACGGCGACGCGGTCCTGAGCACCGCCCTGCGCATGGCCGCCGATCAGGGCTGCGGAACCCGGTTCCTGGTCGCGGACGCGGCGGACTGGCCGCGCCACTGGTACGAGCGTCGCGGCTTCCGCGTCGTCGGCCGCTCGCACTGCTTCGAACGGAGCTGACTCCGCGCCGGCTGAGGTGCGAATCGGACAATCGCCATATACGGTGTGTAACCGTACCGTTTCGTACAGTGACGGATCGCGTCACTCGGTGTCGAAACATGCCACTCAGCCGAAAAGGGAATGCAATGCGCAAGCTTCACCAGACCGCTCTCGTGGCTGCCATGATCGCGAGCCTCGGCATGGCCGGAGCCGGGATCGCCTCAGCCGGCGTAGCCGGCTCCGACGGGGACTCCCGGCAGTGCGCCAACCACGTGGAGAACATCTCGTTCGGTCTCATCAACATCCCGAACCTGAACCTCCCCCTCCTCGGCTCCTCGTCGAACCAGACGGCGACCCAGCAGATCTGCAACAACGGTGACGACGCCGTCAACGTGAACGTCGCCGACCGGGAGGACTAGGACCGAGGACCGGTCCGGTACGGTCGGTCGCGTCCTGACGTGGGGCGGCCCCGGGTTCCGTACGCACGGATCCCGGAGCCGCCCCGCTGCACGACCGGCGCGGCCGCCGCGCTCGCCGACACCCGCAGCGCGCGCCCGTACCCGCCGCGCTCGTGCCCGTCCTGCCGCTATCCGCCCCGCGGCGGTTCCCCCTCCACCGCCTCGGGCGGGAGCTTCGGGGTGACCGGCGCCGCGGGCCGCAGCTTCAGCCACGCCAGGAAGAAGAGGCCGAGGGCCAGCATCCCGAGGCCCGTCCACAGGTTGATGTTGATTCCCTGGGCCTTGTCGATCTCCGCGTCGCCGTCGGTGAGGCCGGTGATCGTGAGGATCACGCCGTACAGGACGAACAGGCCGCCGATGATGCGGCGCAGGTCGAAGATCCGGGCCGCGGTCGCGGACTTCTCCTCGAGTTCCGTGACCTCGCGCTGGACGTCGGCCTCGGACCAGCCCGCCCGCCGCAGCCGCTCGGCGGCCTCGTCGCGCTCGGACGGTTCGAAGTGCTCGGACATGGTGTCTCCATCCTCCCGCAGGTGTCGCGAGGGCTCAGAACGAGAACGGGATGTAGCAGAGGGCGGCCAGGATCACCGCGCTCCAGCCCAGCAGCGCGGGCCGGCGGTACCAGGCGTCGTCGCCCGCCGCGGGCGGCTCGGCCATCCCGGGGGAGACGGTGCCGTAGACCAGGCCCTGCAGCTCCTCGTCCGTCTTGGGGGCCGTGAACAGCGACACCGCCACCATCACGACCGCGCCCGCCACGAAGCCGGCGATCGCGGAGACGAAGTTGGCGCCCTGGTCGGTGGGGATGCCGATGACGTCCTGCTTGTAGAGGACGAAGTAGTTGACCATCGCCGCCGTGGTGCCCGCGAGGAGACCCCAGAAGCCCGACTTCTTCGACGCCCGCTTCCAGAACATGCCGACGATGAAGACCACGAACATCGGCACGTTGAAGAAGCTGAACAGCGTCTGCAGGTAGCTCATGATGTTCGAGAAGGACGACGCCAGGAACGCCGTGCCCACCGAGGCCGCCACGCCGATCGCCGTGATCAGCCGGCCGAAGCGCACGTAGTACGCGTCCTCCCGCCCCCGCACCACGTACTTCGCCCAGATGTCGGTGGTGAACACCGTGTTGAAGGACGACACGTTCGCGGCCATGCCGGCCATGAACGCCGCCAGCAGGCCCGTCACCGCGATGCCCAGCACGCCGTTCGGCAGAAGCCGCTCCATCAGGTACGGGATGGCGTCGTTGTACTGGAGGTCGGAGTCGGCGGTGCCGATCTTCGGCACCAGCACCGCCGCCACCAGGCCCGGGATCATCACCAGGAAGACCATGAAGATCTTCGGGAAGGCCGCGATGAGCGGGGTGCGCTGGGCCGCCGAGAGGTTCTTCGCCGACAGGGCCCGCTGCACCTCCGCGAAGTTCGTCGTCCAGTAGCCGAACGACAGCACGAAGCCGAGGCCCAGCACGATCGTCAGCCAGTTCGCGCCGAGCGGGTTGGCGCTGCCGATGCCCGTGCCGCCCCACGCGCTCACGAAGTCGTCCCCGTGTGTCGCGGTCAGCTTGTCGGTCAGGCCGTCCCAGCCGCCGACCTTCTTCAGCCCCAGCACCGACAGCGGGATCAGGGCCGCGAGGATCACGAAGAACTGCAGGACCTCGTTGTAGATCGCCGAGGACAGGCCGCCGAGCGTGATGTACGCCAGCACGAAGAAGCCCGCGACCACGATCGCGACCCACTGCGGCCAGCCCAGCAGCGCCTCGACGACGATGGCCAGCGCGTACAGGTTCACCCCGGCGATCAGGATGGCGGCGAACGCGAACAGGATCGAGCTCAGCAGGTGGGCCGCCTTGTCGAAGCGCAGCAGCAGCATCTCCGGGACCGAGCGGACCTTGCTGCCGTAGTAGAACGGCATCATCACCAGGCCCAGGAACACCATGGCCGGGATGGCGCCGATCCAGTACCAGTGGACGGTGTACGCGCCGTACTGGGCGCTGTTGGCGGCCATGCCCAGGATCTCGGTGGCGGCCAGGTTCGCCGAGATGAACGCGAGGCCGGTGATCCAGGCGGGCAGCGAGCGGCCCGAGAGGAAGAAGTCGAGGGTGGTCTTCACCGAGCGCCGGGCGGCGAAGCCGATGCCGAGGACCACGACGAAGTAGATGCCGAGGATCGTGTAGTCGAGCCAGTTCGTGGGGAGCCGTAGCTCTGCCGCCAGGGAGGTGGGGGTTCGCATGTACCGCTCGCTTCGCTTGGTGTTCTTTGTTTGGTTGTGACGGTGACTCGGCGTGGGGGTTTATGGTTTTATGTGTTCGGTTCTGTTTGAAGCTTCGCTAGGTGTACTGATCCGGGTCCGCGGGCCCGGGGTACGGATGGAGAGTCGCGGTGAAGAAGACCTCGACCCGGCTGGCCGACGGTCGTGAGCTGATCTACTACGACCGGCGCGACGACGTGGTGCGCGACGCGGTGGACAAGCGTCCGCTCGAGCGCACGGTCACCACTTCGGAGGTACGACGCGACCCGCTGCTCGGGGATTCCGTCGCCATCGCCTCGCACCGGCAGGGGCGCACGTACCACCCGCCGGCCGACGAGTGCCCGCTCTGCCCCTCCGAGGGCGACCGGCTGAGCGAGATCCCGGACTCGTCGTACGACGCCGTCGTCTTCGAGAACCGGTTCCCCTCCCTCGCCGGCGACTCCGGGCGCTGCGAGGTGGTCTGCTTCACCTCCGACCACAACGCGTCCTTCGCCGACCTCACCGAGGAGCAGGCGGGACTGGTCCTCGAGGCGTGGACGGACCGGACGTCCGAGCTGTCGCATCTGCCCTCCGTGGAACAGGTGTTCTGCTTCGAGAACCGCGGCGCCGAGATCGGTGTGACGCTGGGTCACCCGCACGGGCAGATCTACGCCTACCCGTTCACCACTCCGCGCACCGCGCTGATGCTGCGTTCGGTGGCCGCGCACAAGGAGGCGACCGGCGGCGAGAACCTCTTCGACGCCGTCCTCAAGCGTGAACTCGCCGGGACGCGGGTCGTCCTGGAGGGTGAACACTGGGTCGCGTTCGTGCCGTACGCCGCCCACTGGCCGTACGAGGTGCACCTCTACCCCAGACGCCGGGTGCCGGACCTGCTGGCCCTCGACGAGGACGCGCGCACAGAGTTCCCCCAGGTGTATCTGGAACTCTTGAGGCGCTTCGACCGGATCTTCGACGAGGGCAACGGAGGAAAGGGAGGCGACGGTGAGTCCCAGACGCCGTACATCTCCGCCTGGCACCAGGCGCCGTTCGGCGCGCTGGAGGAGTTCGAGGGCGTCAACCGCGACGACTTCGCGCTGCACCTCGAGCTTTTCACCATCCGCCGCACGTCCGGCAAGCTGAAGTTCCTCGCGGGCTCCGAGTCCGGCATGGACGTCTTCATCAACGACGTGCCGCCGGAGCGCGCGGCCGAGCGACTGCGAGAGGTAGCGAGTTGATGAGCAGCGGCAAGTATCTGGTCACGGGCGGCGCGGGATACGTCGGCAGCGTGGTCGCCCAGCACCTGCTGGAGGCGGGGCACGAGGTCGTCGTCCTGGACAACCTCTCCACCGGCTTCCGCGAAGGCGTCCCCGCCGGCGCCGCCTTCGTCGAGGGCGACATCCGCGACGCGGCCAAGCACCTCGACGCCTCCTTCGACGCCGTGCTGCACTTCGCCGCGTTCTCGCAGGTCGGCGAGTCCGTCGTGAAGCCCGAGAAGTACTGGGACAACAACGTCGGCGGCACCATGGCGCTGCTCGCCGCGATGCGCGAGGCCGGCGTGCGCAAGCTGGTCTTCTCCTCCACGGCGGCCACCTACGGCGAGCCGGAGCAGGTCCCGATCGTCGAGTCGGCTCCCACGAGGCCGACCAACCCGTACGGCGCCTCCAAGCTCGCCGTCGACCACATGATCAGCGGCGAGGCCGCCGCCCACGGGCTGGGCGCCGTCTCGCTGAGGTACTTCAACGTGGCGGGCGCGTACGGCGCGCAGGGCGAGCGCCACGAGCCGGAGACGCACCTCATCCCGCTCGTCCTCCAGGTCGCGCAGGGCCGCCGCGAGGCCGTCTCCGTCTTCGGCGACGACTACCCGACCCCCGACGGCACCTGCATCCGCGACTACATCCACGTCGCCGACCTCGCCGAGGCGCACCTCCTCGCCGTCGCCGCCGCCGAGCCCGGCGAGCACCTCATCTGCAACCTCGGCAACGGCAACGGCTTCTCCGTCCGTGAGGTCGTCGAGACGGTCCGCAAGGTCACCGGCCACCCGATCCCCGAGGTCATGGCCCCGCGCCGCGGCGGCGACCCGGCCGTCCTGGTCGCCTCGGCGGCCGCCGCCCGCGAACAACTGGGCTGGAACCCGTCCCGCGCGGACCTCGCGGGCATCGTCGCGGACGCCTGGGCGTTCGCCCAGCAGATCGCCGACAGCACGACGAGGGAGCGGTAATGGGGGCACAGCGGGTACGGGACGGCTTCGTCGAGCTGTACGGCGCGGAGCCCGAGGGCGTCTGGGCGGCGCCCGGCCGCGTCAACCTCATCGGTGAGCACACCGACTACAACGACGGCTTCGTGATGCCCTTCGCGCTGCCGCACACCGCGGTCGCCGCGGTCTCCCGGCGTACGGACGGCCGGCTGCGCCTGCACTCGTCCGACATCGAGGGCGGCGTCGTCGAGCTGGAGCTGGAGTCCTTGACGCCCGGGTCGGACGCCGGCTGGGCCTCCTACCCCGCCGGCGTCGTCTGGGCGCTGCGCGAGGCCGGTCACCCCGTCACCGGCGCGGACGTCCATCTCGCCTCGACGGTGCCGACCGGCGCCGGCCTGTCCTCGTCGGCGGCCCTGGAGGTCGTGGTGGCGCTCGCGCTCAACGACCTGTACGCACTGGGGCTGCCGGGCTGGAAACTGGCCCGGCTGTGCCAGCGCGCGGAGAACGTCTACGTCGGCGCGCCCACCGGCATCATGGACCAGACCGCCTCCGCCTGCTGCGAGAGCGGCCACGCGCTGTTCCTCGACACCCGCGACCTCTCCCAGAAGCAGATCCCCCTCGACCTCGCGGCCGAGGGCATGCGCCTGCTGGTGGTGGACACCCAGGTCACGCACGCGCACAGCGGCGGCGAGTACGGCAAGCGGCGGGCCGGCTGCGAGAAGGGCGCGGCCCTGCTCGGCGTCGACGCGCTGCGCGACGTCCCGTTCGACGGACTCGACGCGGCACTGGCCCGCCTCGGCGACGAGGACGAGGTCCGCAGGCTGGTCCGGCACGTGGTCAGCGAGGACGAGCGCGTCGAACGCGTGGTGCGGCTGCTGGAGTCGGGCGACACCCGCGCCGTCGGCCCGGTCCTCACCGAGGGCCACGCCTCCCTCCGGGACGACTTCCGGGTCTCCTGCCCCGAGCTGGACCTGGTCGTCGAGACCGCCGTCGCGGCCGGCGCCCTCGGCGCGCGGATGACCGGCGGCGGCTTCGGCGGCTCGGCGATCGTCCTCGCGGACGCCGCCGACGTCGACACCCTGACCAAGGCCGTCGAGGAGGCCTTCGCGGCCGCCGGGTACAAGGCCCCGCGTGTGTTCGAGGCGGTGCCGTCGGCAGGTGCCCGCCGACTGAGCTGAGCGGTTCGGCTTCACGTCACCGGGGTGCGGCGGTCTCCAGCCGCACCCCGGTCTTCGTCCCGCTCCGGTCTCCGTCCCGCTCCGGTCTCCGGATCACCCCGGTTGCGGCGTCAGCCGCTTCGTCAGCGTGAACTCCGTGACGCCCGGCGGGTAGTCCTCGATCACGCACACCACCTCGTAGCCCCGCCCCCGGTAGAAGTCCGGCGCCTGGAAGTCCCAGGTCTCCAGGCGGACGCGGGTGCAGCCCCGTTCGTCGCGGGCGACGCGCTCGGCCTCGGCGAGGAGCCGGGAGCCCAGCCCCGCGCCGCGGTGCCGGGCGTCGACCCACAGGTGCGCGACGTGCAGCCACGTCGTCCAGGTGTGGCCCACCAGCCCGCCGGCCAGCCCGCCTTCGCGGTCCGAGGCCCACACGTGCAGCGGGACCTCGCGTCCGGCCGGGGAGCCGCGCAGCGCGCGCAGGACCGGGGACCTCTCCGTGTTCGCGTCCAGCAGCCGCGAACGGAGAAGATCGCGCCGGGTCCTGTCGACTTCTGTCTCAAGACGAAACATGCGGCACACCATAAACGCGCTGGCCAACCAGTTCTGCCATTCGCCTTCCGCTCCACGCCCACAGCCCTACCCTGTGAACAGCACCGGTGGGGGCCGGTGTCGATCAGGGGACGAACAGTCGGGTACGACGCCCGTGGTGGGGGTAGCAGTCTCTGCACGGCGGCGGCCGGGCGGTCCTGGCCTCCCCGTCGGGGCGTCGTGGCCGCGGTGGTCGTCCGTTTCCCGTCTCCGGACCTTTGGGGTATCCCCTGCTCCGCCCAGGAGCTCGGGGAAGGGGGTTTCGTGGTTCGCATTCGTGTACTGGTCGTCGACGACCACCGTATCTTCGCCGAGTCGCTCGCCGCGGCGCTGGCGGCCGAGCCCGACGTCGACGTGTCCGCGGCCGGCAGCGGCCCTGCCGCACTGCGCAGTCTGGAGCGCGCGGTCGCCGAGGGGCGCCGGTACGACGTGCTGCTCGTCGACGCCGACCTCGGCGGCCAACTGCCGGGCATACGGCCCGCGATGCCCGTGCAGGAGGTGGGGGAGGACAGCCCGGTCGACGGGATCTCCCTGGTCGCGGGCGTCCGGGGCACACAGCCCCACATCCGGATCGTCGTCCTCGCCGAGAAGGACGACCCGCGTCGCGCGGCCCTCGCCCTGCAGGCCGGCGCGTCGGGCTGGGTGGCGAAGGACTGCTCGCTGTCGCGTCTGCTGACGGTGATCCGCGGCGTGCTGCGCGACGAGACGCATCTGCCCGCGGCCCTGCTCACCGGCGTCCTGCGGGAGCTGACGGCCGCCCGCAAGCACCGCACCGAGAGCGAGCGGCTGGTGGAGTCCCTCACGCCGAGGGAACGGGAGGTGCTGCGCTGCATGGTCGCGGGCCTGGGCCGCAAGGCGGTCGCCGAACGTCTCTTCCTCTCCCCGCACACGGTCCGCACCCATATGCAGAACGTCCTCGGCAAGCTGGGCGTGCACTCCACCCTCGCCGCGGTCGCGCTCGCACGCCGGGCGGGGGTCGGTCCGGTGGACCTGGCCTCAGCCGGGGATGTTGTCGAACGGGGCGGTCAGCTGGCGTAGCAGGCTCGCCAGGTCGCCGCGCTGGGACGAGGAGAGCTCGGCCAGGATCGCCCTCTCCTGGTCGAGCAGCCCGGCGAGCGCCTGGTCGGCGCGGTCCTTGCCGTCGTCCGTGAGACGGACCAGCACCCCGCGCCGGTCGCTGGGGTCCGGCAACCGCTCCACCAGGCCCTTCTTCGCGAGCCGGTCGATGCGGTTGGTCATCGTGCCCGACGTGACCAGCGTCTGGGTCAGCAGCTGTCCCGGCGAGAGCTGGTAGGGCGCCCCCGCGCGCCGGAGCGCCGTCAGGACGTCGAACTCCCAGGGCTCGAGCTGGTGCTCGGAGAACGCCAGCCGGCGTGCCCGGTCCAGGTGCCGGGCCAGTCGGCTCACCCGGCTGAGCACCTCGAGCGGCTCCACGTCGAGGTCCGGGCGCTCCCGGCGCCACGCTGCGACCAGCCGATCGACCTCGTCCTCCATGACGATCAGTGTAGTGGTTCTGTCGACATGAAGTCTCTTGATATAGAGCATCTTGACATCAAGATAAATCGCGGGGGAGAGTGACGAGCATGACGACCAACCCCACCTGGGACCCCGCCCAGTACCTGCGTCACGCCGGCCATCGCGCCCGCCCCTTCGCCGACCTCCTCGCCCGCGTCCCCGATCTGCCCGGGGATCCGCCCCGCATCGCCGACCTCGGCTGCGGCCCCGGCAACGTCACCGCCCTCCTCGCCGACCGCTGGCCCACCGCCCACGTCACCGGCTACGACAACTCCCCGCGGATGCTCGCCGAGGCCGCCGCCCACGCCGGCCCGCGCCTCGCCTTCGCCCACGCCGACCTCGCCGACTGGACGCCCCCCGAGACCTACGGCCTGCTCGTGTCGAACGCCGCCCTCCAATGGGTCCCCGGCCACCTCGAGGCGCTCCCCGGCTGGCTGGACGGCCTCGCCCCCGGCGGCACCCTCGCCTTCCAGGTCCCGCACAACATCGACGCGCCTCTGCACACCCTCATGCGCGGCCTCGCCCACAGCCCGCGCTGGAAGAGCCGCCTCGGCCACGTCGTGCGCCGCGAGGACTCCGTCCACGCCCCCGCCGTCTACCTCGACCGGCTGGCCCGCCCCGGCTGCACCGCCGACGTCTGGACCACCACCTACCTGCACGTCCTCCAGGGTTCGGACCCCGTCCTCGACTGGGTCAGGGGCACCGGGCTGCGCCCCGTCCTCGACGCCCTCGCCGACGACCCCGACGCCCGCGACGCCTTCACCGCCGCCTACCGCGACCTGCTCCGCGAGGCCTACCCGAGCACGCCCTACGGCACCGTCCTGCCGTTCCGCCGCCTGTTCGCCGTGGCCACGAAGGAAGGAGGGCCGGCATGCTGACCGCCGTCGACCACGTCCAGCTCGCCGCCCCGCCCGGCTCCGAAGACCTCCTGCGCGCCTTCTACACCGCCGCACTGGGCATGACCGAGATTCCCAAGCCGCCGGCGCTCGCGGCACGCGGAGGATGCTGGTTCCAGGCCGGGGCGGTCCAGCTCCACCTGGGCGTCGAGCCCGGTTTCCGGCCCTCCCGCAAGGCACACCCCGGGCTGCGGGTCACCGGCATCGAGGCGTACGCCGCCCGGCTGGCGCAGCACGGCGTCCCGATCGAATGGGACGACGCGCTGCCCGGACACCGCCGCTTCTACGCCCTGGACCCCGTCGGCAACCGGCTGGAGTTCCTGGAACCCGACCGGCCCGCGGCGGGGGCGGCCGAGGAGTCGTGAGAGCGGCACGGGGTGCGAGAAGCCGGCGGGTTTGAGGGGCGTCGGGCGGGTCACTCGCAGGGATGAGACCACACGCAGACCTGACTGGGAGTGATGGACAGTGGCAGGCGAGCAGAAGTCCAAGGCGAAGATGGAACAGGCCAAGGGCAAGGCGAAGGAAACGGTCGGGCGTGCCGTGGGCAACGAGAGGCTCGAGGCCGAAGGCCGCGCCGAGCAGGCCAAGGGCGACGCCCGGCAGGCCAAGGAGAAGACGAAGGACGTCTTCAAGCACTGAGCCCGTACCGACATGCGGCAGGCCCCCCGTCCCGTGGGAAGGGGGGCCTGCCGCATGGGCGGATCGTGCCGCTCGGGGGCTCAGCTCTTGCGGTGCCCGATCAGCCGTGGCTTGGCCTCCATGCCGTCCAGGCCGTGCCAGGACAGGTTCACCAGGTGGGCCGCCACCTCCGCCTTCTTCGGCCGGCGCACGTCCAGCCACCACTGACCGGTCAGCGCGACCATCCCGACCAGGGCCTGCGCGTAGAGAGGCGCCAGTTTCGGGTCGAATCCGCGGTTCTTGAACTCGCGGCCCAGGATGTCCTCCACCTGCGTCGCGATGTCCGAGATCAGCGACGCGAAGGACCCCGTGGACTGGGGGATGGGGGAGTCGCGCACCAGAATGCGGAAACCGTCCGTGTACTCCTCGATGTAGTCCAGCAGCGCGAACGCCGCCTGCTCGAGGAGCTCCCGCGGATGGCCCGCCGTCAACGACGACGTGACCATGTCCAGGAGACGGCGCATCTCCCGGTCCACGACGACCGCGTACAGGCCCTCCTTGCCGCCGAAGTGCTCGTACACCACCGGCTTGGACACCCCGGCCTTGGCCGCGATCTCCTCCACCGACGTGCCCTCGAAGCCCTTCGCGGCGAACAGGGTGCGACCGATCTCCAGCAACTGCTGCCGGCGCTCGGCCCCCGTCATGCGGGTGCGCCGTGCGCGCCGCGGCTTCACATCACTGCTGGGACTGGAGTTACTGCTGGGATCGGTCGCCACGCCGTCAATCATGCAGCCTCAGCGGCCGCCTTCCCCTGCTGGGAGCCGTCCCCGTCCGTGATACGGCGTGAATCGATACGCGAGCGTGACGGCCAGCGCACGTCGTACGCCCAGCCGAGCATCTCGAACCACCGGATGAACCGGGCCGAGGAGTCCACCTGGCCCCGCATCACCCCGTGCCGCGCCGACGTCGGGTCGGCGTGGTGCAGGTTGTGCCAGGACTCGCCGCAGGACAGGACCGCGAGCCACCACACGTTGCCGGAGCGGTCCCGGGACTTGAACGGGCGCTTGCCCACCGCGTGACAGATCGAGTTGATGGACCACGTCACGTGGTGCAGCAGGGCCACCCGCACCAGGGAGCCCCAGAAGAACGCCGTGAACGCGCCCCACCAGGACATCGTCACCAGACCGCCCACCAGCGGCGGGATCGCCAGCGACACCAACGTGAAGAGGATGAACTGGCGCGAGATCGCACGGATCGCCGGGTCCTTGATCAGGTCCGGCGCGTACTTCTCCTGCGAGGTCTGCTCCTCGTCGAACATCCAGGCGATATGGGCCCACCACAGGCCCTTCATCAGCGCCGGGACCGTCTCGCCGAACCGCCACGGCGAATGCGGGTCGCCCTCCGCGTCGGAGAACTTGTGGTGCTTGCGGTGGTCCGCCACCCAGCGCACCAGCGGGCCCTCCACGGCCATCGAACCCATGACCGCCAACGCGATCCGCAGCGGCCGCTTCGCCTTGAACGAACCGTGCGTGAAGTAGCGGTGGAAGCCGATCGTGATGCCGTGGCAGCCGAGGAAGTACATGAAGACCATCAGCCCGAGGTCCAGCCAGCTCACCCCCCATCCCCAGGCCAGCGGCAACGCCGCCAGCACTGCCAGGAACGGGACGACGATGAAGAGCAGCAGGGTGATCTGCTCGATGGAGCGCTTCTGCTCGCCGCCGAGAGTGGCGAGCGGCGCGGGGCTGTCGTCGGGTGCCTTGGAAGGGTCTTCGATCACGTTGGAGCCTGTGGTCATGCGCGTCCCCTGGGGGGTATGGGAATGGGGGAGAAGCCGTACCGCCGGGAACCGCACGGCACTTCCTACGGTCCCGTAACCTACGGCATCGTAAGTATGGCAGTGCACCGCCTCGCGGCAAGAGCCCGCCGACCTGCGCGTCCCCGCAGACACCTATCCTTGGAATCGGTCGGACAGCGCGGTCCGCTTAGTTTTCTTCCCGGATGTCCGACCCCGTATGCGACGCCTGCCCGCGGGGAGGATGTCCGAGTTCCCTCTTGGACGAGCTTCAACACTGCAAGGAGCCGCACCTGTGAGCAGTGCCGACGACCAGACCACGACCAGCCCCGAGCTGCGCGCCGACATCCGCCGGCTCGGTGATCTCCTCGGCGAGACCCTCGTCCGTCAGGAGGGCCCCGAGCTCCTCGACCTGGTCGAGAAGGTCCGCCGCCTCACCCGGGAGGACGGCGACGCCGCCGCCGAGCTGCTGGGCGGCATCGACCTGACGACCGCGGCCAAGCTGGTCCGCGCCTTCTCCACCTACTTCCACCTGGCCAACGTCACCGAGCAGGTCCACCGGGGCCGCGAACTGCGCGAACGCCGCGCAGCCGAGGGCGGCCTCCTCGCCCGCACCGCCGACCGCCTCAAGGACGCCGACCCCGAGCACGTCCAGCAGACGGTCCGCCACCTCAACGTCCGGCCCGTCTTCACGGCGCACCCCACCGAAGCCGCGCGCCGGTCGGTACTCAACAAGCTCCGGCGCATCGCCGCGCTTCTGGAGACCCCCGTCATCGAGTCCGACCGCCGGCGCTACGACACGCGCCTGGCCGAGAACATCGACCTCGTCTGGCAGACCGACGAGCTGCGCGTCGTCCGCCCCGAACCCGCCGACGAGGCGCGCAACGCCATCTACTACCTCGACGAACTGCACGCCGGCGCCGTCGGCGACGTCCTCGAGGACCTGACGGCGGAACTGGAACGCGTCGGCGTCAAGCTCCCCGACGACAGCCGCCCCCTCACCTTCGGCACCTGGATCGGCGGCGACCGCGACGGCAACCCCAACGTCACCCCCCAGGTCACCTGGGACGTCCTGATCCTCCAGCACGAGCACGGCATCAACGACGCCCTGGAGACCATCGACGAACTGCGCGGCTTCCTGTCGAACTCCATCCGGTACACCGGCGCCACCGACGAGCTCCTCGCCTCCCTCCAGACCGACCTCGAACGACTCCCCGAGATCAGCCCCCGCTACAAGCGCCTCAACGCCGAAGAGCCCTACCGGCTCAAGGCCACCTGCATCCGCCAGAAGCTCGAGAACACCAAGCAGCGCCTCGCCAAGGGCACCCCCCACGAGAGCGGACGCGACTACCTCGGCACCGGCGAACTCCTCCAGGACCTCACCCTCGTCCAGACCTCCCTGCGCGAGCACCGCGGAGGGCTCTTCGCCGACGGCCGGATGAACCGCACCATCCGCACCCTGGCCGCCTTCGGCCTCCAGCTCGCCACCATGGACGTCCGCGAACACGCCGACGCCCACCACCACGCCCTCGGTCAGCTCTTCGACCGCCTCGGCGAGGAGTCCTGGCGCTACGCCGACATGCCCCGCGAGTACCGCACCAAGCTCCTCGCCAAGGAACTCAGGTCGCGCCGGCCCCTCGCCCCCGTCCCCGCCCCCGTCGACGCCGCCGGCGAGAAGACCCTCGGCGTGTTCCTCACCGTCAAGCGCGCCCTCGAGGTCTTCGGACCCGAAGTCATCGAGTCCTACGTCATCTCCATGTGCCAGGGCGCCGACGACGTCTTCGCCGCCGCCGTCCTCGCCCGCGAAGCCGGCCTCGTCGACCTGCACGCCGGCTGGGCGAAGATCGGCATCGTCCCCCTCCTGGAGACCACCGACGAGCTCAAGGCCGCCGACACCATCCTCGAGGACATGCTCTCCGACCCGTCGTACCGCCGGCTGGTGGCACTGCGCGGAGACGTCCAGGAGGTCATGCTCGGCTACTCCGACTCCTCCAAGTTCGGCGGCATCACCACCAGCCAGTGGGAGATCCACCGCGCCCAGCGCCGACTGCGCGACGTCGCCCACCGCTACGGCGTCCGCCTGCGCCTCTTCCACGGCCGCGGCGGCACCGTCGGCCGCGGCGGCGGCCCCTCCCACAACGCCATCCTCGCCCAGCCCTGGGGCACCCTCGAAGGCGAGATCAAGGTCACCGAACAGGGCGAGGTCATCTCGGACAAGTACCTCATCCCCTCCCTGGCCAGGGAGAACCTGGAACTGACGGTCGCCGCGACCCTGCAGGCCTCCGCCCTGCACACCGCCCCCCGCCAGTCCGACGAAGCACTCGCCCGCTGGGACGCCGCCATGGACGTCGTCTCCGAAGCCGCCCACGCCGCCTACCGCGCCCTCGTCGAGGACCCGGACCTGCCGACGTACTTCCTCGCGTCGACCCCGGTGGACCAGCTCGCCGACCTCCACCTGGGCTCCCGGCCCGCCCGCCGCCCCGGCTCCGGCGTCTCGCTCGACGGCCTGCGCGCCATCCCCTGGGTGTTCGGCTGGACCCAGTCCCGCCAGATCGTCCCCGGCTGGTTCGGCGTCGGCTCCGGCCTCAAGGCGCTCCGCGAGGCGGGCCTGGACACCGTGCTCGACGAGATGCACGAACAGTGGCACTTCTTCCGCAACTTCATCTCCAACGTCGAGATGACCCTCGCCAAGACCGACCTGCGCATCGCCCAGCACTACGTCGACACCCTCGTCCCCGACGACCTCAAGCACGTCTTCGACCGCATCAAGGCCGAACACGCCCTCACCGTCGCCGAGGTCCTCAAGACCACCGGCGAACGCGAACTGCTCGACGCCACCCCCGTCCTCAAGCAGACCTTCACCATCCGCGACGCCTACCTGGACCCCATCTCCTACCTCCAGGTCACCCTGCTCAAGCGCCAGCGCGACGAAGCCGCCGCCGGCGCCGAACCCGACCCGCTGCTCTCCCGCGCCCTCCTCCTCACCGTCAACGGCGTCGCGGCAGGCCTGCGCAACACCGGCTGACCCACCCCGCACCACGAGGGGGGGGGGGGGGGGGGGGGGGGGGGGGGGGGGGG